>JAOTUP010000144.1 GCA_029863825.1 Acidobacteriota bacterium
GACGAGAATCGGTACGATCGAGAGGCCCAGGAGCCACCATGGGTCGCTGAGCTGGGTGAATGTGCTCACTGCGGCGCCTCCTCGGCGTCCCCCTCGCTGCCATGGACAAGCTCGGTGGTCGCGGTCGCGATCATCGCCGCCTCGGCGAGACCCGATTCCGCCGCCTGCCGGGTCGTCGGGCGACGGGCAAACTTGATGCCGTCGCTGTCCCGCATGAGCTGCTCGATGCGCTTGACTAGCTCCAGGGGCACGCGGCGCTCGAGCAGGCGACGACGCAGCTCGGTCGTCGTGCTCTCGGCGCCGGGAAACGCGAGAGACGTGCCGAAGAAGCGACGCAAATGGATGCTGAGAGCAGTGAGAATGATGGCGGGATCGCTCTCGCCGCGGAGTTTGTCAAGTGCCGCCTCGAGAGCGGCCAGAGGAGTGGGAGGAACGGAGGCGTCTGCGATCGTTCGATGCCGCGTCCGCGCCAAGATGGTCATGGCGACCAACGAAAGGAACGCCAGGAGAGCCGTCGTGCGAACGAACGTCTCGCCCCAGGGCATGGAGCGAGGTAGGGCGGGTGGCCGTGGCCGAGGGATCTCCTCGCCGGGTTCGAGAACCGATGCCACGGTCACAGCGATCGGCGCTGCCGGTGCGATCAAGCGCTCGTCGTCGTCGACGGAGTAGGTGAGTCGGGGATTGGGAAGGACGATCTCGCCGGTGCTGAAGAACGCGACAGTCAGGGACTGTTGAAACTGCCTCGTCGTCGCATCGACCGGGTGGCTGTCAATCGGCCCGACCTGGCGAATCTCGGCCTCTCCCCACGTTTCTTCCCAGTGCGGAAAGACTGGCTCGATTCCTTCCGAGACGATTGTCCGAAGCTCGACGCCGACTAGGTCGCCAACCAGGATCTCTTCGGCGTCAATGTCCACTTCGAGGGTGGGTTCAGGAGCTTGTGCAAGAAGCGTCTGAGCGACGAGGGTCAACGCGATCAGTGAGCGAGGTGCCTTCATCGCTGCAGCCTCTTTCGTCGCGTTTCGAAGAATGCCGCCAGCTCCGGTAGGTAAGGCCGGTCGGTGCGGAGATGAATGAAATCGGCGCCGACTCGGTGCGCCAGAGTGCGCATCTCATGACGCTGCTGTCGGCGCTCGTCGGAAAAACCGGCGGCGAGTCGGCGACCGTGAACGACACCGATGTCGCCGGTCTCGGCATCGCGAAGCAGCACCGAAGGGACTGGTGGAAGATCGAGATCCCTTGGATCGGCTATCTCGACGACGATCAAGTCGTGGCGGGACGCTGCGCGTTTGAAGGCGGCGCTGTAGGGTGTGGCAACGAAGTCGGAGATGAGAAAGAGCACGGCCCGCTGCTTGAGATTGCGCAAGGCCGCTGTCACCGCGTAGTCGAGATTGGTGATTCCCTTCGAATCTCGCACCAGAACCTCGCGGACGAGGCGTAGAATGTGCGATCGTCGCCGCCTGGGCGGCAAAAAGAGCTCGAGGCGATCGGAGATGAGGGCTGCGCCGACGCGATCCTGGTTCCGCAGAGCGGCAAAGCTGAGAAGTGCGGCGACCTCGGCAGCCAGTTCACGCTTGAGAATGGACCGCGACCCGAAGCTGAGGCTGCCAGAGACGTCGATCATCAGAAAGACCGTGAGATCGCGTTCCTCGACGAACTGCTTGACGAAGGGATCCCCCATGCGAGCAGTGACGTTCCAGTCGATGGTCCGGATGTCGTCGCCCGGCTGGTAGGGCCTCACTTCCGAGAACTCGACTCCGCGACCTTTGAATACAGAGTGGTAGCCACCGGCGATACCCTCGTCGACAAGTCGCTTGGTGGAGATTTCTATGCGCCGCACCTTGCGCATCAGGTCGGCTGGGACCAACGGCGGCGCCTCGCTCACGGCCTGCGAGGATGATCCTGTGAAGAGTCCGAACACGTCGATTCACTCCGTTTGTCGCCGCAGCATCCGGGCGGCGACTGACCAATGCGGCGTCACCGGAGCCTTCCCCTAAGGCACCTCGACACGGTCCAGCAATCGGGAAACGAGGTCGTCCGTCGAAATCTCTTCCGCTTCTGCCTCGTAGGTTGACACCAAGCGATGGCGCAGTACGTCGACAGCGAGATCCTTGACATCTTCTGGGATGACGAATCCGCGACCGCGCACGAGGGCGAGCGCCTTGGCGGCGCGCGCCAGGAAGAGGCTGGCGCGCGGCGACGCGCCGAAGGCGATCAGGTCGGCCAGATCACCGGCTCCGGCGCCCGCCGGATCTCGGGTGGCACCGACAATCTCGACGATGTAGCGCTTGAGCTTCTGGTCGATGTAAACGGCGTCGCAGGTTTTTCTCAAAGCGAGGAGTCGGGCGCGGTCGAGCACTGCGTGCACTTCGTGGTCCACTTCGACGAGCCGACGGTCCAGGATCTCCAGCTCTTCAACCCGCGACGGGTAGTCCAGTCGCAGTTTGAGCATGAATCGATCGACTTGCGCTTCGGCGAGAGGATACGTCCCTTCCTGTTCGATGGGATTCTGAGTCGCCAACACCATGAACGGTTCCGCGAGAGCGTAGGTCGTTTCCCCCAGGGTGACTTGGCGCTCTTCCATGCTCTCGAGCAACGCCGACTGGACCTTGGCCGGGGCACGGTTGATCTCGTCGGCCAGCAGGAGGTTCGTAAAGAGGGGTCCTTTTCGCGGCAGGAATTCGCCGTGCTTCTGGTCGTATACGAGCGTGCCCAGCAGGTCGGCGGGCAGCAGATCGGGTGTGAACTGGATGCGGCGGAAGTCGATGGCCACGGTGCGAGCCAGAGTCTTGACAGCGAGAGTCTTTGCAAGTCCCGGCACGCCTTCGATGAGGAGATGTCCACGGGAGAGGAGTCCCACCAGTAGGCGATCCAGGAGGTAGTCTTGACCGACGATGACTTTGCGGATCTCGGTCTCCACTTCCTTGAGAGTGAGCGATTCGCGCTGGACCTGCGCGCTAAGGCTGGAAAGATCGGGCTCCATTAGACTTAACCTCCTGAACTCATTGAAGACTGCAATCGCAGTGCCAGCGAGGAGGTTCTTGGAGAGACGCGGATCGACGTGCTCTTGCGCCTGACGCAGTTGCAAGGACGGGCTTTTTCGTCACGCGGGCGGCTCACCGGTGATGCTGTTCGCAGCTGGGAGTGCCAATCTGACGTGTTCGACAGCGACGAGGTGAGATGGGTACTCCGCGCCTGAAAAAGAAGCTCGGTCAGCACCACCTGATCAGTTCGGACCTGTGCCTTCCGCTGGTGGAGTTCCTCCGTCCGGACGGGTGGCGGGTTCTGGAGGTCGGTCCCGGCGGCGGCGTCCTCACGACCGCGCTACTCGACCACGGGGCACGCGTCGATGCCATCGAGATGGATCCCGAATGGGCGTTCCGGTTGCGACGGTTGGAGACCAGGGCCGCTCTCGGCGTGATCGTCGGCGATGCGATGACACTGGCCTGGGAGCGACTGGGGACGCCGGCCCTGGTGGCCGGGAACCTTCCGTATCAGATCGCCACGCCTCTGATAGAGAGGCTCTTGCCGCTTCACCGTGTTATTCCGAGAGCGTCCTTCCTGGTCCAGCGTGAGGTCGGCGAGCGACTGGGCGCGGCGCCCGGAGCAGCTGCCTACGGGTCTCTCAGCGTCATCGTTGCAGCGTACGCCGACGTCGAGATGCTGGGGCGGGTCGCTCGGGGGAGCTTTCGCCCCGCGCCCAAGGTCGAAGGCGAGTTCGTCGGCTTGCGCCTGCGCCGTCCGGTGCTGCCTGAGGAGCAGATGAATGGTTTTGTCGCGACCGTTCGTCTCGCATTCAGCCTGCGCCGGAAGACACTGAGGAACGCTCTCGCCTCGCGGTGGGGAAAGGAGCAAGCGGCGCGAGTGGTCGAGGCTCTCGACCTCGGCGCCCGAGTCCGCGCGGAAGAGCTGGATCTGGACAGCTTCGTGCGTTTGCGCGCTCTCGCCGAGAGCACTCGTCAAGCGACTGGCGAGACATAGATACATGGGCCGGCGGGCTCCGGGAGCTCGTCGTTCACGTGGAACCGCCGAGAGCTGTCGTCCTGCGCCACTGATGCTGTCGATGAGCGTTGGCTTCATGCTGCAGCGAGGCGCCTCGGCAAGACGCCTGCGACGGCGTGAGAATGCCAGCAGTAGGAGCTTCACAACCGGTGAAGATGGAGAGCGAGGAGCACTGATATAAGCGTCGGACCGCTTCTCGTGCCAGCGACCCGAAGGAGACCCGCGGGCTGCTAAAGTCGGAGTCGAAGGATACGCCGAAAGGGTGAAGAGTGTGAGGAGTCTACGCTGAGATCACCGAAAAGCAGGAGGAATGAAAGTCCGGCGAGCCGATTGGCACCGGGGAAGGGTGCCGAGTTGCTCGGTATTGCTGCGGTTCTCGCTGCAACCCTGCTTGCCACCAGCTTCGTCAGCTATCACGCCGACGATCCAAGCGTGCTGTATCAGTCGTCAGACGCGGCGCCGATTCGCAACTGGATCGGACCGGTCGGTGCCGAGTTGTCTGCGCTGGGCTTCGGACTCCTCGGGCTCGCCGCACTCCTGCTGCCTCTGCTCCTCGTCGTCTTCGGGTGGCGGCGGTTGACCGCGCGCAGCGAAGTGCGACCCTTTGGGCGGGGGATCGGCGGAGTGCTGTTGTTGCTCACGTTCCCGGGCTTGCTGCAGCTGACTCTCAGCGGAACTCTGTGGCGCGGCCTGGAGATCCCGTCGGGAGGCGGTCTCGGGATTCTCATCGCGGACAATCTGCAGCGGGCAGTTGGTTTTGCAGGTGCGCTGTTTATTCTCCTGGGAGCGGTGATGGCCGGGTCGGCGCTGCTCGTGCAGTCGACACTCGGCGAGCTTCTCGGCGGCTGGCTGGCGAAGCTGCGCGACCTGATGGACCGGGTACGATACGCCTTCTCGCGCCGTCGTCAGCGACGGCAGAAGGAGAAGTCACGTCAGCGCGTCATCGACAAGCATGTGCAGAGAGCGGAGGATAGAAGGCGGAAGTCCCAGGGAACACGCAAGGAAACGCCGGCGTTGGATCTGCCGCTCAAGGTCACCGAGAAGTCGGGGCAGGCTCCCTACCGAGTGCGCCGAGTGACGGCGAAGCCTGCGGCCGATGCGAACGCAGCGCCTGCCGCCGCGGCAGGCGCGAGGCCGCAGAAGAGGATTCCCTTTCCCGCCGAGTCGGGAGGCGACCATCGCGAACTGCCGCCGGTCAACCTGCTGCGAATCGAGAAGATGGAGTCTGCCATCGAAGAAGATGCCTTGGTCGAACTGGGCGACCTGATTCGCTCGCGCTGCGCCGAGTTCGGTGTGGAAGGCAAGATCGAAGCGATCACTCCAGGGCCGGTGATCACGGTCTACGAGTTCCAGCCGGCGCCCGGGGTCAAGGTGAGCCAGATCGTCAACCTGCAGGACGATCTGGCGTTGGCGCTCAAAGCGGAGTCGGTGAGAATCGAGCGGCTTCCGGGCCGTTCGACGCTGGGCGTCGAAGTGCCGAACAAGGAGCGCGCGGTCATCAGGCTCGGCTACTTGCTCGACCAGGAGTCGTTCCGAAGAGCGCCGTCGGTGTTGACAATGGCTCTTGGAACGACGATTCACGGCGAGCCCTTCTTCGCCGATCTCGCCACCATGCCCCATGTGCTCGTCGCAGGTGCCACCGGTGCGGGCAAGAGCGTCGGCCTGCAGAGCATGATCACATCGATCGTCTACAAGGCTCGGCGTGATCAGGTGCAGTTCATCTTCATCGATCCAAAGCGCATCGAACTTGGCGTCTACAAGGACATTCCCCACCTGAAGACCGAGGTGGTCGTCGAACCGAAGAAAGCGGCCAACGCCCTGCGCTGGGCAGTTGCCGAGATGGAGCGGCGCTACCGCTTGTTGGCCGAGGTCCACGTCCGCTCGTTGGAGTTTTACAACCAGGCGATCTCGGATCCGAAGGTGCGCGAACGTCTGGCCCTGACCGAGGGGTCTGAGCTCGACACGGCGGATTTGGCACCGCTTCCGTACTACGTGGTGGTGATCGATGAGCTGGCAGATCTCATG
>JAOTUP010000145.1 GCA_029863825.1 Acidobacteriota bacterium
CCTCACGCCCTCACGCCACAACCCCTCACGCCCTCACGCCCTCACGCCACAACCCCTCACGCCCCCTATAATGTCCTCCCACATCACGCGAGGATCAACACGTGTCGAAGTCCACGAAGACAACGCTCTGGCTACTGGTGGCGGCGGTTGCCCTGGGCGTCCTGGTGATTCCTCGACTCTGGCCGTCCCGCGGCGGCGAGAGTGTGGCCGACGCCGTCGTCGAGGCTCTGGAGGTGGAGACCGTGATCGTCCAGCCACGCCGCCTGGTCGAGCGGTTCTCGACCGTCGGCACCATTCGCGCCGACGAGTGGGTCGAGATCACGAGCGAGATCTCCGGCATCCTCGAGGAGATTCACTTCAGGGAAGGTTCGCGGGTCGCGAAGGACCAGCTTCTCGTCCAGATCGACGACGACCAGCTCATTGCCGAGCGCGACCGGGCGCGGCATCGCGTCGAGCTGGCGGTCCTGGGCGAGGCTCGGCAGCAGAGCCTGCTCGATCAGGAGCTGACCAGCCAGCAGGACTACGACCTCGCGTTGGGGCAGTTGAACGTGCTCCGCTCGGAGCTTCGCCTCGCCGAGGCCCGCCTCGAGAAGGCGCAGGTGCGGGCTCCCTTCACCGGGATCATCGGCCTGCGCTCGGTGAGCCGCGGAGCAGCGCTCACGCCGCAGACGCGGATCGCGACACTGCAAAAGATCGATACCGTCAAGGTCGAGTTCTCGGTGCCCGAAAGCTACGTGTCGAGTTTGCAACTCGGCGGGACGGTGTCCTTTCAGGTGAAAGGGACGAGCCGCGACTACGAGGGAACGATCTATGCGGTCGAGCCCAACGTCGATCGCGAGACACGATCACTGCGGGCGCGGGCGCGCTGTGACAACCCTGAAAGGAAGCTCCTGCCTGGTGCTTTCGCCAACGTCGAGCTCGCGGTCAACGAGATCGAGGACGCCCTCACCGTGCCGTCGATGGCGGTCATCCCCGAGCTCGGCAGCAAGAAGCTCTTCGTGGTCGAAGACGGCCGGGCCGTACCGCGGCTCGTCGAGACCGGGATTCGCAGCGATACGGATGTCCAGGTCACCCGCGGTCTCGAGGCCGGCGATCACGTCATCGTCTCGGCGATTCAACAGCTCCACTCGGGCCTCCCGGTGGAAGAGAAAACCGTAGCGAAAAAGGCATCGAATGACGCCTGAGTCGCAGCCGGGGGATTCGGCGACCAGCGCGGCCACCCCTCGCGCCTGTCCGAGTCATTCCCCGAGTCCCGAGCGACAGGCCGGGCCGAACGCATGAGCCTCTACTCTCTCTCCATCCGTCGCCCCGTTCTCGCGATCGTCATGTCGCTGGCCATTCTCCTCTTCGGCTTCCTCGGCTTTCGCAACCTCGGAGTACGTGAGTTCCCGTCGGTGGACGCACCGCTCATCACCGTGGTCACCAACTATCGGGGCGCCGCGGCCGACGTCATCGAGTCGCAGATCACCGAGCCGCTCGAAGAATCGATTAACGGCATCGACGGCATTCGAACACTGACTTCGGTGAGCCGCGAGGGCCGCAGCACCATCCAGGTCGAGTTCGGGCTGGGAATCGATCTGGAGCGCGCCGCCAACGACGTGCGCGACCGGGTGTTTCGCGCCCAGCGGAATCTGCCGCCCGACGTCGATCCGCCGTCGATCTCGAAAGCCGACGCCGATGCAAGTCCGGTGGTGGCGCTCGCCGTGGGCAGCGATCAGCGCAATCTCCTGGAGCTCACCCGGTTTGCCGTTGATGTCTTCGTCGAGCGTCTGCAGACCATTCCGGGCGTGAGCCGAATCGACGTCTGGGGCGGCAAGACACACGCCATGCGATTGTGGATCGACCCGCAGAAGCTCGCCTCGTATCGCCTCTCAGCGATGGATGTGCGCGATGCCGTGAGACGCGAGAACGTCGAGCTCCCGGCCGGCCGCATCGAGGGGCGCGACGTCGAGCTCACGGTGCGCACGATGAGCCGACTGTCCACGCCGGACGAGTTCGAGAAGCTGATCCTGAAACAGGATGCAGGCGGCATCGTGCGGCTCCGCGACGTCGGCCACGCCGAGCTCGGTCCGCAAAACCAGCGCACGATCCTGCGCCGCAACGGGATTCCCATGGTGGCGCTTGCCATCAGACCGCAGCCGGGCTCGAACTACGTCGAGATCGTCGATGATGTGCGCCGCCGCGTGGCGGTGATCGAGCGCAATCTCGCGCCCGATATCGAGCTCTCCTACGCCTTCGACAGCTCGGAGTTCATCCGCAAATCGATCGCCGAGGTGCAGCAGACGATCTTCACGGCGCTCGCACTGGTGGTGCTGGTGATCTTCCTCTTCCTGCGCGACTGGCGAACGACCTTGATCCCGGTGCTGGTGATTCCGGTCTCCCTGATCGGGGCGTTTTTCGTCATGTACGTCATGGGATTTTCGATCAACGTGTTGACGCTTCTGGCGCTGGTGCTTGCCATCGGTCTTGTCGTCGACGACGCCATCGTCGTGCTCGAGAATGTCTACGCGAAGATCGAATCGGGTCTCGCGCCGGTCGAGGCGGGAGTCGTCGGTACGCGCGAGATCTTTTTCGCCGTGATCGCCACGACGGTGGCGCTGGTCGCGGTCCTCCTGCCGATCTTCTTTCTCGGCGGCTTGACCGGGCGTCTCTTTCGGGAGTTCGGGGCGACGCTGGCCGGCGCGGTCATCATCTCCTCTTTTATCGCGCTCACCTTGACGTCGATGCTCACGACCCGGCTGCTCAAGAAGCGCCCGCGCCATCCCTGGTTCTATCGTGTCACCGAGCCGTTTTTCCTCTGGCTCACCACCGCCTACCGCGAGAGTCTCGCAACCTTCCTGCGTCACCGCTGGCTGTCGCTTCCGATCCTCCTCGTCTGCCTCGCCGGCATCGCCTTCCTCAGCAGCTTTCTGCCCGCCGAGCTGGCTCCACTCGAGGACAGGAGTCGCGTCGCCGCCAACTTCAAGGCGCCCGAGGGGGCGACCTACGAGTACATGGATCGGTACATCGAGAGCGTCACCGAGGTCCTCCTCGCCGAATACCCGGAACGGCGCGAGCTCATGACCGTGACGTCGCCCGGATTCGGGGCCTCGACCTCCGTCAACTCCGGCTTCGTTCGTCTCTGGCTGGTCGAGCCCGAAGAGCGCGAGCGGAGTCAGATGGAGATCGCCGCCGCCGTCCAGACCCGTCTCGGAGAGTTTCCCGGCGCCCGCGGCTTCGTGACGCAGGACCCGACCATCGCCGTCGGCCGGCGGCGCGGACAGCCGGTCCAGTTCGTGCTTCAGGCGCCGACGCTCGAGCGCCTGCAGGAGGTGCTCCCGGCCTTCGTCGAGCGCGCCGCAAGCGATCCGGTGCTGGCCACGCCGGACGTCGATCTCGTCTTCGACAAGCCGCAGCTTCGTGTCGAGATCGATCGCGAGCGGGCGCAGGATCTCGGTATCTCGGCCCTGGACGTCGCCGAGACGTTGCAGCTCTCGCTCTCAGAGCAACGGCTGGGCTTTTTCGTCATGGACGGCAAGCAGTTCGAGGTCATCGGTCAGGTGCGGCGCGAGAACCGCGACGAGACACTCGATCTCCGCAACCTCTATGTGGCCTCCGAGGAGGGCGAGCCGGTGCCGCTGGATAAGGTGGTGACCGTCGTCGAGGAGAGCATCCCGCCGCAGCTCTACCGTTTCGATCGCTATGTCTCGGCCACCGTGTCGGCCGGTCTCGCCCCCGGCTACACCATGAGCGACGGCATCGAGGCGATGGAGCGGATCGCCGACGATCTTCTGGACGACACCTTCGCCACCACCCTGGACGGCCAGTCGCGCGACTTCGCCGAAAGCTCGCGGGCGCTGCTCTTCGTCTTCGTTCTGGCGCTGGCGTTGATCTATCTCGTGCTTTCGGCCCAGTTCGAGAGCTTTCGCGATCCCTTCATCATCATGCTCTCGGTGCCGCTGGCCTTGGCCGGGGCACTTTTCTGGCTCTGGTACTTTCACCAGACGCTCAACATCTTCAGCCAGATCGGCATGATCATGCTGATTGGATTGATCACCAAGAACGGGATTCTGATCGTCGAGTTCGCCAACCAGCGCCGGGCTCGCGGTCGCGAGGTCATGGACGCCATCCAGGAAGCGTCGGTGGCTCGTTTCCGGCCGGTGTTGATGACGAGCCTCTCGACCATCCTCGGGATCCTGCCCATCGCCCTGGCCCTGGGCGCCGGCGCCGAGAGCCGCATGCCGATGGGTATCGCCGTCATCGGCGGCCTCTCGGTCGGGACGCTGCTGACTCTTTACGTCGTCCCGGCCATGTACTCCTACCTGACCACCCGCGAGTGGCACCGCTCGATCTCCGTCGAGGGCGCTCTCGACCTGGCTCGGGAAGCAGGCGAGCCGATGCCGATGCCGGGAGGAACGGCGCCGGGTATTGAAAGCTGAAAGTGCGGCGCGCCCTGCGGGCACGTCTTGAAGGCAGCGGGACCTCGATCGAGGTGCGATAGTCCTCGATCCGCCTCTCGGACACTCTCGAAGCCTCGACCACATCGTCGGTCGGTGAGGGCGCTGCCAGGGCGGCAAGGTGCGCACCGACCTCGTCCCACACCTCACCCTGGTCGCTTCGCGCCACGCCCGCCAGCCGGCGGTTGAGCTGGTCGCTTCGCAGCTTTTTTTCCCTGAGGTTCGGATGCGCGTAGCCTTCCGCCTTGAATCCGCGCGAGGCATAGCGCCACCGTCCTCGCTCGACGCACGAGACCGGCAGCTCGAACTTGACTCCCGCGGCAACCAGCACCGTGATGTTGACGGTGCGGTTCTGCTTGGCGCCGATCAGGATCTCGCCTTCCGGGATGAGGATCGGCGTGACCCCTGCGTTCACGACTCCGAGAAACGGCACTTGCCCTCCCTCGTCGACCTCCTCGACGACGGCATCCCCTGCCTCGATCGCGTCTGCGAGAAGCACGTAGCGCTGGGGCTCGTCTCGCCCCTTGAACGACGGAAACACCGTCAGATTCCGATGGTGCATCGCCTCCCCCACCTCGACCTCCTGGCGGAACCCACTGGCTCCCTCTGGCTCGCCACTGGCACAACTCGACGCAGGTCACTGAGTGATTGCTGACCATCTCGAGGCGGTTCCGCTACGCGACCGGGGCAGCGCAACAATGGTATGATCTCTACAATTCATATTACGGGCGCCTGGTCAGGCCACCCAGTGAAAGCGGCATGATGGCCCGAGTGTGGGGCGCCTTGCCGGCCGAGCAACGCGAAAGCGTCGGACTCGCACCGGAGAAGGGATGAGATGCTGAGGAATCTTCGCAACGGCGCGATCTTGATGGCTACTTGCTTCATCGCGGGGCCGCTGTCTGCCAACACCTTCCTCGTCGACAGCACCGACGATGCCGTCGATGCCTCGCCGGGCGACGGCTCGTGCGAAACAGCCGCGGCGGTCTGCACCCTGCGCGCCGCGATCCAGGAGGCAAACGCACTGGCCGGCGCCGACGCCATTTCGATACCGACGGGGGTCTTCAAGCTGACGATCACCGGTGCAGGGAAGACGCCGCTGCGAGCGGCGACCTCGACATTACCCAGGACCTGACGATCACTGGGGCTGGAGAGGACCAGACGTTTATCGACGGCACTCCGTCGGACGGGAGTGCGGTCGACCGCGTGTTCGACGTCGCTCCCGCAGTGGAGGAGATCAGCGTGACCATCGAGCATCTGACGGTGCAGCGGGGAGGCGGCAGCCTCGACGGCGGCGGCATCCGCAGCCAGGCGGACTTGACGGTGCGCGACGCCCGCCTGCGGTGGAACAGCGCCGGTGGAGCCGGCAAAGGCGGCGGCATCTACCACGCCGTCTCGCGGTTTACCGGCCGAGACCTCACGCTCCTGCGAACCCGCGTCGAAGACAACTCTGCCAACCTCGGCGGTGGCGTGCACACCGACAACGGCAAGGTCGTCGTGACCAACAGCAGCATTTCGTGGAACAACGCTTCCGTTGGCGGCGGAGGGCTCTTCGTGGCTGCCATCTCGGGGGTCACT
>JAOTUP010000146.1 GCA_029863825.1 Acidobacteriota bacterium
GATTCGGGCTCGATGTCATCCTCGGCGTCGCCCCTGTGGTCGGCGATTTTGCCGGCTTGTTGTGTGGGCTTCCCCTGCTTGTCGCCGCCGCCCGCCGGCGTCTTCCGCTCGCCGTACTCGTGGTGATGAGTTTGAACGTGCTACTTGATGCGGTGATTGGATCGATTCCACTGCTGGGTGACATCTTCGACGTGGCGTGGAAGTCTCACCGCAAGAACCTGCGGCTTCTGCAGAGCCCCTCGTCATTACCAGACGTGCTGCAGGAGGCGTGGTGGAAGTTGGGGGCCCTAATGGGTATCGTCGTATTACTGGCAGTGCTTCTCGTCGCGTTGCTCTTCTCGTCGCTCAGGCTCTGGACTCTTCTCCTGCAGTGGGGCTGGACATTGTGGTGACATTGTTGGTGACGGAAGCGATGGTGTAGATTCAGAGGCCAACCACTCCGTACCGCAGATCGGAGGAGGGGGCTGTGAAGACCGGAGGATGAATGCAATGAGCGATGAAAAAAAGGTAGCGAAGAAGACCGCAAAGGCTGCCGTCGAGGCAGAAGCGGCGGACGAAGCTCAATCCGAGCTGAGCGCAGCGCGCGAGCGGTTCGGTGAAGTGATTGGTGGCGTCGAGAAACGCGTCCGAGGCGTGAAGGACGGTGCCGGGCGTGCGTCGGAACGCGTCCGGAGCGGTGTCGATCGAGCTTCGTCCGTGGCGCGAGAGAAATACGACGTGGCCCGCGATGGCGCACGCCAGGGATATGAAAAGGTCACCAAGGACATCGATCAGCTGGGACAGGACGTCAATGAGTACGTTCGACACAACCCCGGCAAGTCTGTCGCCATCGCCCTTGGGGTCGGTTTTCTGCTCGGCATCCTCTTGCGTCCGCGACGTGACTGATCAGCGTTCGCATACTCGCTCCGATGTAGGCGGTTCGCAGGCGGCGATCGGCGAGACATCTCTTGCCGACGAGATCATCGACGAACTCCTGCCGCACGAGCTGGACTGGAGATCGGTGGTCGTGAGCCACCCCAAACTGTCCGTTTCGCTGGTGGCCTTGGTGGGTTTCTGGCTGGGCCGCACACGCGGGCGGGCGATTCTGGGCGGGATTACGACCTTGGCAGCGGACACCGTCGACGAAAGCATCAACGAGTTCTTCGGTCGGGACGTCATCTGAGGCGGGGGCCGACTCAGAGGCGGACTCCGGCCGCTCCAGACGCGGTCCTCGTGCTCAAAATCCTGCACATCTCGGACGTTCATTGCGGGCCGCCGCACCTCGCCGACCTGGCATCGGGAGTGGTGCAACTCGCGGAGCAGAGGGTGCCCGATCTGGTCGTCGTGTCGGGCGATCTGACGCAGCGAGCCAAACCGGCACAGTTCAGCCACGCGAGACGATTCGTCGATTCGTTTTCGGCGCCGACACTGGTGGTTCCCGGGAATCACGATGTGCCTCTGTACAGGGTGTGGGAGCGATTCTTCGCGCCTTTCGCCGCCTATCGCAAGCACTTCGCCGATGAGCTCGAGCCCGTCTACCGGACGCCGGATCTTCTCGTCGTGGGTATCAACACGGCACACGGGTTGACATTCACCGAGGGTCGCATCCGGTCCCCGAGGCTTCTGGAGGTGGCTGAGCTTTTGGCGTCCGTTCCAGAAACGGTCGTCAAGATCGTCGTTGCCCATCACCATGTCGTTCCACCTCCCAGGTTCGGCTCGCAGCAAGTGCTGTCGAACGCCTTCGAGGCGATCGATCTGTTTTCGAAGGCTGGCGTCGATCTCGTTCTCTCAGGTCATCATCACCAGTCGTTCATCGCGAACTCGGAAGAGTTCTACCCTCGGGGTCGGCCACCGGTTGTCATTCTGCACTCTGGTACGACGACGTCAAATCGGGGTCGAGGGAGCGAGAAAGACAAGAACACGTGCTTCTGGATCGAGATTGGTGACGCGTCGATGGTGGTGTCCAATCTGCGATGGGAGCCGAGTCTCGAGCGGTTCGCCGAGCATTCCCGGCACTGGTACCCGCGCCAGGAGCGCCAGCCCTACATCCTCGAGGGTGTGCCTCTGCCGCAGGCGGAGCCTGGCGCTTGAGTGCGCGTACCGAGCCGGAATCGGCGGGGCGCGGTGTAACAGTCCCGATTCCCGAAAGATGGCTGCTCGAGAACGGTCTCACGGTTCTCCATCTGCCGATTCGGAACACGTCGATTGTGACCACGGCGCTGTGCTATCGCGCGGGCGCGGCCAAAGAAATGCCATGCGTCGCCGGGACCGCCCACTTTCTCGAGCATCTGATGTTCAAAGGCTGTGCCGGCTACGGGCCGGGTGCTATCGATCGCGAGACACATCGCGTTGGCGGCTGGAACAACGCGTTCACGAGCCACGACTCGACGCTCTACCTCTTCGGTTTTGCGACAGACCACTGGCGGCTGGCGTTGGCGATCGAGGCAAGCCGCATGCGAAGTCTCGATTTGAGGCCAGCGGAGGTTGCCAAAGAGCGCAGCGTAGTGTTGGAGGAGATCGCGATGTACGAGGACGACCCGTGGGATTCCCTCGAGCTGGCGGTCAACGAGTCCTTTTTTGGCACGTGTCCATACGGTAGGTCGATTCTGGGAACTCGAGAGTCCGTTCGGCGTATCGACGAGATGACGTTGAGGGAGTTTCACTCTGCACACTATGGACCGGAGAACGCTGTTCTGGCGGTGGCTGGCGATGTCGAGCGGGCGGCGGTGGAAGATGCGGTCGATGGGCATTTCCGGTCGATCCCTCGGCGTCAGCGGGAAGCAGCGCCGCCGACCGGTGTTGGGGAGCAGTCGATCCAGCATCGCAGGATCGACCGGCGGCAGGGAGACACCGGTCGCTTCCTGCTGGCGATGGGTGCACCGGCCGCCGATGATCCGGCGTACGCGCCTCTCGATGTGGCGCTGACAGTTCTTGCCGGTGGCCGCGCGAGTCGCCTGCAGCGACGCCTTGTTGAAGAGCTCCGGGTGTGCTCACGCGTATCTGCAGGGCTGTCGGAGATGACGTCACCCGCATCGTCATCGATATCTGCCGAGATGATGCCGGATGCTCGGCCGGACGTTGTCGAGCGGACTGTTGTCGAGGAAATCGAGCGATTGCGGATCGAGCCCCCCAGCGGCGATGAAATGAGTCGTGCGCGGTCGATGCTCCTAGCCGATTGGGTGTTTGGCCATCAGCGTATCCATCAACAGGCGGTCTCGGCAGCGTCGGCAGAGGCCCTCTTCGATCCCGCGTACCCTGCGACTCACCTACGGAGGCTCGAGGAGTGTTCGCCTGAACAGGTTGTGGCCAGCGTGCGAGCGCATTTGGCACCGGCGACGGACTCGGTTGTCGGATGGTCGCTGCCAGCCGCCGGCCGGGTCGGTGCCAAAGAGCCCGCGGGGCGCGTCGCCGTCAACGAATGCGGGATCGAGAGTAGCTAGACCATGGCGCACCTGGGCGAACGAATCCCGTCCCTGCGCGTACAGCGGGTCGAAGGGGCCGCAGTTGTCGTCGTGCGCGTGTGGCTGCCGGGTGGAGTGCGCTCCGAATCGATCCCCGGGCAGGCTCTGATAGCGGGCAGGATGTTGGCGGAAGGCACGAAGCGACGAGATTGGCGACGAATCAGCGAGGATGCCGAGGCAATCGGATGCTCGGTTGTAACTGCCGCCGGTCGATCAGTGCAGGCAGTGGCACTGGACGGTATGACTGCGGAGTGGCCACAGCTCCTGGAGTGGGCGGCTGAGCTGGTGTACGAAGGGAGCTTCCCCGCAGACCGCTGTGAGTGGCTCCGTCGTCAAGCGGCGGCAGAGCTCCAGAGCCTGGGAGATCTGCCAGAGGTTCGCACCGGCTGGGCATTCCTGGAGCAGCTCTATCCCGACCATCCGTTGGGGCGACCGATTCAGGGTTCGAGCGAGGGGCTGGCGCGATTGACCGTAGGGGACTGTCGTTCATTCCATCGCCACTGTCTGGCTGCCGGTCCTCTCGTTGCCGTGGCGGGTGATCTCTCTCCCGACGTCGTCGGCAGTCGACTCGAATCTCTCTTCGCTGCCAACGGTGCGAAGGTCGCGAGTGATGCTGACGAGGTGCGGGAAGGACTCGCGACAGCTCCTGCCGCTCCCACCGAACGCTACCGGCGCATCGATCTGGCGCCCGGCGACCAGGCCCATCTATTCGTCGGGGGCCTGACTGTCGGCCGAAGACACCCGGACTTCGAGGCACTCCTGCTGTTGGGCGTGGTGCTGGGCTCGGGCGATGGTCTCGTCGGGCGAATCCCGCAGCGGATCCGGGAAGAGGCAGGCTTGGCATACGCCTGCGATGTCGAGACAGTGGCCGCGGCAGGGCTCGATATCGGGCACTTCGTCGTGAGCCTCGGGACGTCTGTGGACACGCTGGATTCGGCGCTTGTGGCAGTTCGCGATGAACTCGAACGGATTCGGCTCGACGGGCCGACGGAGTCGGATGTCGACGAAGCTCGATCGTATCTCCTGGGTCGAGAGCCGTTCCGTCGCGAAACGGCGGACCAATGGGCGGATCTGCTGCTGCAGGGCTCGCTGCTGCAGGTGCCGGCAGAGAACCAGCGGTGGGTGCAGGAACGGCTTCAGCACGTGTCCGTGTCGCAGGTGAGAGAGGTCGCTCGTCGCTATCTCGACCCCGAGTGCCAGGTCGTCACGCTTGGCGTGCCGGCATGAGTCACGCTGCTTGTCTCGTGTTTTCAATGACTTGCGCAGTGAGAGGCAGGAGTTTCCACAGTTCTTGTGGAAAAAGGTGAGGAAAAGCGGGTGAAAAAAGTCCTGACTGCAGCGGCGATGAGCTGGCGACCGTTTTGAACAAGACTTTGTGCAATCGGCTTAAGTCATTGAAAAGAAGTGAGTTGACGCGAATAGGAAAAAAAGTCCGGGGACTCTGGCTCGGCGGTGGAAGGTCCTTTTCCACAAACCGTTACACGGGTCATAAGTACTTGTGGGTATTTCACTTAGGGGTTGGGCTGTAAGGGCGGAATCGACCACTTTCTGGTCGCGAGCGCGCCGGTCTGTGCGCGACGGTTGGCGACTCCGCGGGCGGTGCCGACGGCGAGAGATCTGGCGCCACCGTCGCCGATGCTCGGCGGGCGGCTCATTGGTATAGTCAGGCCCTTCGCGACCGCGACTCAAGAGACCCACGCGAACTCGAGGCCGACATGATGAGCGATGCGCCGCAACTCGGAAGAACTCCTCTGGACGCGGCTCATCGTGCCGCCGGAGCGCGCATGGTGGAGTTCGCGGGCTGGGAGATGCCGGTCCAGTACGCGGGCGTCATTGAGGAGCATCGTGCTGTGCGCACAGCCGCCGGCCTTTTCGATGTGTCCCACATGGGAGAGATTCGCGTCGCCGGCCCCGGCGCCGAGTCGTTCGTGCAGTTTGCGACACCAAATGATGTGTCGAAACTGATTCCCGGGCGGGCCCACTACAGTGCGCTCCTCACCGGAGAAGGGACCTATATAGACGACGTCTTGGTCTACCGGCTCGACGAGGCCGAGTTTCTACTCGTGGTTAATGCCTCGAACAGGCGTGCGGACCTTGCACACCTTGCTTCGCTGCCTCGACGGGACGTGATGATCGAAGATGTGTCGGAGCAGTACGCCCTGTTGGCACTCCAGGGACCGCTTGCGGTCGAGATTCTCAGCTCGGCGAGCGCGTTTCCTGTTGCCGATATCAAGTACTACCGCTTCGATCACGGCGATGTGGCCGGTATACCGGCCTTGGTTTCGCGTACCGGCTATACAGGCGAGGACGGCTTCGAGCTCTACGTCGAGCCGGGGGCGGCCGGGACCGTGTGGCAAGCGCTCCTCGCCGGTGGGGAGAGTGTAGGACTCGTGCCGGCGGGCCTCGGGGCTCGTGACACGCTGCGCCTGGAGGCGGGGATGGCTCTCTACGGGCACGAAATTGACGCGACGACGACCCCGTTGGAGGCTGGCCTCGGCTGGACGGTGAAGCTCGACAAGGGACCGTTCCTCGGGCGCGATCGGCTCGTCGCGCAGCAGGCGTC
>JAOTUP010000147.1 GCA_029863825.1 Acidobacteriota bacterium
TCCTCGCCATCACTCAACCGGCGAACACCGGCTGTCACGATTCGCTCGCCTTCATCGAGGCCACTGAGGATCTCGATACCGTCAGCTGTCAGGTCGCCAACTGAAACCGCCCGCCGCCGAACGACACCTTGGCCTTCTGCTGCGCCTTCGAGGACGAAAACATACCGCCCTCCGCGATCTTCGCCGACCGACACCGCCGGCACCAGCATGCGCTCAGCTCCGACTTCACCTCCGAAGGCGATGCGGGCCTCCGCTGACATGCCGGATCGGATGTCGGGGTCGGCTTCCTCGAGTCTCACCGTCACCGGGAAGGTTGTCGCGGCGCCGACCGCCGCGACTCCCGCCTCGGTGACACGGGCGGCAAACTTTCTCCCCGGAAGCGCGTCGAACGCGACCTCGACCGGTTGACCCACAGCAATGTCCGCGATGAGCGCACCGGGAAGCGCAACTTCGACGTCTATGTCGGAACCCGCCGTCAGCAGGAAGAGCTTCTGACCTGAGCTGACGTTTTCGTTGACCTCGACGCCGACCGAAGCGACCTGACCATCCACCGGAGCTCGCAGCGTCGAGTAGGAGAGCTGCTGTCTTGCCTGCTCGAGCCGCTTCTCGGCCGCCTCGACCAGCGCCCGACTCGATTCCGCTGTCGCCCGGGCGCCGTCCAGCTCACGCAGCGAGGCGTTGTTGTTCTCGTACAAGCCGCGCACACGGTCGAAGTCGGCTTCGGCATTGCGCTCCGCCGCCTTTGCCTGCGCCAGACCAGCCACCGCTTCCTGCACCATGAGTTCGTAGTCGGTCGGATCAAGCTGAGCCAAGACCTGTCCCCGCCTGACGGAGGCGCCGACCGTCACCGGCACTCGCTCGACGGTACCGGCGACGCGAAAGCTCAACTGTGACTCGAGTCCGGCCTTGGCGACGCCGGCAAACGATCTCACCCGCGCAGCCCCGCTCGTCGTCACAATCTCCGAGCGCACCGGGCGGAGGACCTTCTCGACTACGGCTTCCTCACCGCAACTGACAAGAAGGGACACCGACGCCATACTCACCGCCATGACGGTGAGCCTGGACGCGGCTCGCCGTGCCTTGCTTTGTCTCGGTTTCTTCAACATCACTGCACCTTCTGAAGTCATCGAACTCCGCGTTCGTGTCCGGTCAGGCTGGTTACGGCAACAGCGGCGCGGTTCGCCGTCTTCACGGCACAAGCTCCTCGCCCTCATCGGCGTAGTACCGGTCCAGCCGGTCGGCGAATGCTGTTTGCTTGTCGGTGTCTTGGACGAGATCGAACAGGTTCGCCGCGCGATGCATCTGTAGCCAGTCATCGAGAAAGTCGTAGAGGGCGTTCGCCGCCTGCTCCTCGGCATTGAGCTCCGCTGTCTGACCGTCGAGTAGATCCAGCAGAGACGCGGCTCCGCGCGCATAGGCGTCTTCGACCAGCGTCAGGTTTTGGCGCGCAGCCGCCGCCGACCGTTCGGCGAACCGAATGCCGACGAAAGACGCCCGCACCCGCTCGAGAATCGAGCGGATTCGCTGTGAGAGGCGCTCCTCCGTCGCTGTCCGCTCGAGTCGAAGACGCTCGAGATCGATCTGCGCCTGGATCCGGTCCGCAGCTCGCCCACCGCCGGTGAACAGCGGTAGTGACGCGCTGACGGTGACGCTCCAGCTCGTGTCGTCGACTGCAGGCAGCTCGAAATCGAGCACATCTTCGAACCCATCGGCACCCGCCCCACTCCGCGCCAACACGTCTTCGAACGCCGCCAGAAGTCCCAGCGTTGGCGCCCAGTAGGCCTTCTTCGCCGTTTCCGCAACTCGTGCCTGAGCCGCAATGGCAGCGTCAAACTGCTTGAGCTCCGGAGCCCGCGACAACCCTTCGAGCACCAAAGCCTGAGTGAAGAGATCAAACTTCCTCGGTGTGTCAATGTAGCGGTGGAATCGATTCTCGTCGGTGGGAAAGCCCGGTGAACGAATCGTCACCTCCTCGGGCAGGAACCGCTCCTCGAGAGGTCGATGAAGAACCCGGTTGACGGCAATCTCGGCTGCCCGGCGCGAGCTGATCGACTCGACGAGAGATTTCCTGGCTGTGGCTAACTGATTCTCCCACCGCAACACTTCTCCCGCAGCCGCGACGCCCAGCTCGCGGCGAATCCGCGCCAGATCCAGGTTGGAGCGCACCTGCTGGACGTTGTTCTTCTGCACGCGTTCGAGCGCCCGTGTCCGCATGAGATCCAGATAGGTCGTCCCCGCCTCCAAAGCGATGTCGAGGCGCAAGGTCTCAGTCGCGTGCTCGCGCCCAGCCTGCACCGACTCCTGGATCGCGACGTTGGCGAGCGCCGCATCGGAATAGAGAACCTGGGACAGAGTCGCCGAACCTGAAAGCGTGCGCTCCGCCCGGGTTCCAAAACTCGCCAAGGCCAGAGTCTCTTCGATCTGGACTCCGGTAACCGACAGATCGACCTGAGGTTTCAGAACCGACCGCGCCGAGGCCACTGCTTGCTCGCCGGCCGAGACCTCGCGTGCCCGCACCGCCAAATCCATGTTTACCAGCAACGCTTCCTCGATCGCTTGTCTGATCGACAGGGGGCGGACGCCTTCTACGTCTTCCGCGCCCAGGAGCTCGGCTTCGATCAGGACTTCCCATCTCGGAGAGACATCGATCGCGCGAGCCGTCGCCATGTTGATGACAAGCCGCTCGCGAGGCGCAAAGTCGACCGGCAACGAGCCCGCGTCCTCACCCAACAGGATGCGTTGGATGTTGAGGGCCACCCGCCGGGTCAGACGTTGAAAAAAGTCCTCATCCGCTGCCGAAGCGAGCATGCCTGCCGCGAGATCCTCGCCACCCAAAGCCGAAAAGGTGGGAAGCTTGCGCTCGTTGAGGCCGTCCACGAGTCGCTGGAATTCCGCCGGCGGCATCTGGAAGAGCGGCCACGCGTAGACCGCGTCGACTTCCTTTGAGATCTGTACTAGCGCCTCGTGAGCCGAGTCACGGACCGGAATAAACTCGAAGTCGACACCGAGGCCGGCAATACTCTGCCGCGTTCGCTCAGGCAAATCCGGAATGGCATCGACCAGTGCGCCATTGGTCAGAATCGCCACATACTCAAAGGGCACGATGTCGAGAAAAAGCGGAATCTCATTGGCGAGATTGTCAGGCAATGCCACATAGCTGAAGTTCTCGAGGCCACTCACGCCGGTCTCGTAGGGCACTCCTTGCAAGTGAATGTCGATGATCACTGGCGCGATAACCGGCTTGGGAAGCGCCCCATAGCAGCAGGCGGCGTGCGACGCCAGAAGACCCCAGGTGACGACGAGAGCGACTTCGGAATCGTCCAGGAGTCGAGCCAGGTTGTTCTGCGCTTTCTCCAGCGTCCAGTCGCCAATGAAGTACGCCTCGTCCGGAAAACGAACGTCGAATTCGCCCTCGGTCACGGCGGAGACTTCGTCAATCGTAAGCTGCCGGAAAGCCGCGTTCCCCGGCCAGGGACCGTCGACGACGACACCAACGTTGATAACCGGCAGCTCGGCCGTCGCCGCAGACGTGAGGAGAAGCAGGCAGGCGAGGGCCGTCCCGACGGGAGCCGTCCGCTCTGTCCTCATTCGCCTTGCTTTCTTGTCTTTTTCAGCCGAATGTTTCCGCTTTCGTTACGACGAAGAATGCTAGCACAGGCGTCGGACGGCGCGGCGGCAGTCGCGCCGCTGCCCACTCAAATCTCACGGTGCCATCACGGGTCAATCACGCGCAAACGCACTTCTCTGACCAAGTAGTTACCCTGTAGCCAGGTGTTCGGGCTTCCCTTCGCTGACTCTCCCGCCGTCAGCATGACCTGGAGCTCGAGGCGCGCGTCCTGTGCCGTATCTCCGGGACGGACCGTCATCGGCAGAGATGTCATCGCCGCTGCGGGATACGCATCGACCTTGTCGCCGACAATCCGACACGCCATCGGCAGATTGACGCTCCATCCCGGTGCGAATTTCGACAGCGAACCGGTCCCGATCTGCGCCGGATCGACGTAAAGCCACGCGTTGCGAAGCGGGGCGGGCGCTTTGTCCTCTGCTCGCCGCCCGATCAAAGTCAGCACTCTCCGGGTCCTGCCACGCTCCACGTCGATCAAGAACTTGCCGTCGGGGAGACGAAGTGACTCTCCACTTGCCGCATCGATGATGTCCAAGATCGTCTGCGTTTCGTCGGCCCACGGACCGTTGTTGGCATGGCAGGACAGACAATCTCGGCTCTGACCAACAATGCCGACAGCTGGCGGGTAGGCTTCGGTGACCGCAGGAAGAGTCCATGCGATGGCAAACAGCATCGCGGTTAGTGCACGGTACATCTGTGATCCTCCTTGCCGCGCGGGACGCAGCGGCGGCTGTCGATCAAACACTGAGTCTCTGAACGTGGAGAAACAGTGTGCCTTTGTTCGGACCGTTTCCAGGATACACCCACCGCCTGCAGGGAAAACCACCTCTAGGGGTAGTGAGTTCGCCTCGCGAGGTGCGGCTTCGGGACGCGACCCCTGCACGCTCTGCTCCGGTCGGGCACGCAAAGACCTCGTTTTGCGACAGGGTTGCCGACTCGCGACCGGCCGATCTCCGGAAACAGGGAGCGGATCGGTATGATCTGCAGCGAGCAAGGAGAAGACGTTGGCCCGTACACGAGATCGCATCCGTCCCGCCGTTCTCATCGTCCGCGATGGGTGGGGGCGCAATCCCCATCCCGAGCACGACGAGTTCAACGCCATCCATCTCGCCTCGACTCCACGCTGCGACGCGCTGCTCGCGACCTATCCGTGGACCCTCATCAAGACCAGTGGCGAGGATGTGGGCCTCCCCGAGGGCACCATGGGCAACAGTGAGGTCGGCCACCAGAACCTCGGTGCCGGCCGCATCGTCGATCAGGAGTCGGTGCGCATCACCAAGGCCATTCGAGAA
This sequence comes from Acidobacteriota bacterium, assembly GCA_029863825.1. Taxonomy (GTDB): domain Bacteria; phylum Acidobacteriota; class Thermoanaerobaculia; order Multivoradales; family JAHEKO01; genus JAOTUP01. The sequence continues at coordinate 4,918 of JAOTUP010000147.1, forward strand.
GGAGAGTTCTTCACCAACCAGGTTCTGGTGGGCGCCATCGACGGTGCGAGAGATCGAGGGCGAGCCGTACACTGCCTGTGTATCGCTTCAGATGCCGGCGTACACGGATTGCTCGATCATCTCTATGCCTGTCTCGAGCTTTGCCGTCGACAGGAAACGAGCGAGGTGTACGTGCACCTCTTCACCGACGGGCGCGATACCGGGCCCTTCACCGGCCTGGAGTACGTCCGCCGCGTCGAAGCGCAATGCGCCGAGATCGGCGTCGGTCGGGTCGCCACGCTGTGCGGCCGCTACTGGGCAATGGACCGCGACAATCGCTGGGAGCGCGTGCGACGAGCCTACGACTGCTTGACCGGCCGTGGCGAAGACGCGCACACCTTCGCCTCGGTGACCGAGGCCATCCAGGCCTACTACGACCTGCCGACGAACGCGAGCCAGCAGGGCGACGAGTTCGTGACGCCGAGAACGATCGGAAAGTCATGGCGGGAGTCACGGATCACCGACGGCGATACGGTGATCTTCGTCAACTACCGCGGCGACCGGCCGCGGGAGCTCACTCAGGCCTTCGTCTACGACGACTTCCACGGTCATGTGGCGCCCTCACCCGACTCCGGCGAGCGCGGCTTCGACCGCGGTCCGAAGCTCCATCTCACCTACGTCACGATGACGGCCTACCAGGAGGAACTCACCAGGTACGTCGAGGTCGCTTACCCGAAACCGCCGAAGATGCTGGATATCGGTGGGGAGTACCTCGCGTCTCGCGGCCTGACGCAGTTTCGCTGTGCCGAGACCGAGAAATTCCCTCACGTCACTTTCTTCTTCAACGATTACCGGGACGAGCCCTTTCCCGGTGAGAGTCGCGTGATGCCCCAGTCGCCAAGGGTTGCGACCTACGACCTCGCCCCCGAGATGAGTGCCCGCAACGTATGTGATGCGGTGCTCGAGCGTGTGCGCACCGAGGATGGCGACGACTTCATCCTGGTCAACTTCGCCAACACCGACATGGTCGGCCACACGGGGAAGCTGGATGCGGCAATTCAGGCCGCAGAAA
>JAOTUP010000002.1 GCA_029863825.1 Acidobacteriota bacterium
ACAGGAGCGGTCGCGCCAGGATGCCGAAGAAGCCGAGCTCCACCGCTCCCTCGAGACCGTACGGAAGACCGCTCTCCGGATCGGCCATTGCCTTGAGCCGGTCGAACTGTTTGGCGCCAAAGTACACTCGCCCCGCGAGCATTTCCTTCTCGGAGCGCACCTCGCATGCCAACTCACGCGGAAGATCCTCCTCCTCTTCGGTCAGCTCCACGTCGGCCGACAGCGCTCGAAAACGATTCCCGTCAGCTGACGGGAGCTCGAGCACGGGTCGAACCACCACGTCCGACAAGCCTGACTCGGCGATCCACACGGCCAGAAAGTAGTTGTCCTGGAGACCCACCCAGTCTATCCCGTCGCCGGCGACGATCGTCCGCGTCTCGACCTTTGCCGCCTCGAGTGTCTCGACCTCTGCGGCGCGACGATAAATCGTCGACTTTTTGGCGAAGCGGTTCTTCCGCTCGGCAGCCGACGGATTGCGAACTCCGGGGCCGAGAAGAACTTTCACCTGGTCATTGGCGACCTCGATCGAAACATCGAAGAGCCCGTCCTGCGCCAGCTGGAATCGCTTCAGCGCTCGACCGGTCGGTCCCGAGTACTCGAACACAACGCCCGCCGGCGCGGCCGCAGAGCGGTCGACGACAAAGAGCTCCTGATTGAGCGGGTGTGATTCTCCTGCCGCATCGAGCAGCCCGAACGGATACGGACCCTCGGCGCGTCGGCGCACCAGGTCGACGAGACCTCCTTCAGAGTCCGGGTGGTCCTTGAGAACCAGGGAAACGAGCTGGCCGCCCCGATTGCTGAATTGGGCGGTAAACCTCGAACCCTCGATAACGACCAGCTCTTCCCGTCCGGCTTCAATCAGCGGTCGCTCGACTGAAACATCTTCGGCGCTGTCCTCCTCAGGCGTCGGCTCCCGGTCGATTGCGACCGCAGTCGCCTCGGTATCCTCCGGCGGCCGGCCCGCGTCTGGAGACATTGCCGGCCGCGTGCTCGGCGCAGGCTCCCCACCGATCTCGGGTTTCGCGGGCGGGAAGACCCACTGCCACAAGAAGAGCACTGCGAGCGAGAGCAGGGCTGCAAGAAAAAGACGTCGGTTATCCACTCGCTTGTCTCCTGGCGCGAGAGCTTCCTAGGGCAGATCCACGCCACCGCGATGCAGCGGGTGGCACTTGGAGAGCCGCATGAACGAACGCCAGGTCCCACTGCTGACGCCGTGCTTGAGAACGGCCAGCCGAGCGTACTCCGAGCAGGTTGGCGTAAACCGGCACGCTCGTGGCAAGAGGCCTGAGAAAACCGCCGCGAGAAGCTGCCTCACTCCTCTCCGCTCGGACGGATGAGAGCTCCCAATTGGCGCTCCGTCTCGTGCTCCAACGCCGAGTAGCTTGCCTGCGCGGCCGAAGGCTTGGCATGAATCACGATGTCGATCGGCGGCAGCTTCGATCGGTCGCCCCATAGGCGGTAAATCTCTCTCAGTCGGCGTTTTACCCGGTTACGAACGACAGCCCCACCCACTTTGCGCGTAACCGTGATTCCGAGGCGAGGCGCCTGGAGATCGTTGCCGACTGTGTAAATCGTGGAGTAGGAACCATGCCGTCGGCGCCCGCTTTCGTAACATCGTCGGTAATCTGACCGCCGTCGAAGACGACTCCTCTCGGGCGGGTACCCGGCCGTGCGAGACCTCTCGCCGCGCCGGCTCGACATTCGATCTAGGCGGACAGGCGTGAGCGCCCTTTGCGCCGGCGGCGAGACAAAACTGCGCGGCCCTGGCGGGTGCGCATCCGGGCGCGAAATCCGTGTTTCTTCTTGCGTCGGCGATTGTTCGGCTGATAGGTGCGTTTCACGGCTCTGGTCCCGATCGAGTTTGAGTTAAGCCAGAAGGCTTCGCACGCGTACCGCTACGAAGCCCTAACGAATGCTCCGAACTTTCAAGCTTAGCAAGCCATCTCCTGCCGGTCAACACGCAACGAATAGACAGTGCCACCCACGCCTCGACCGCCATGTGCCTTTGCTGCCGCGCAGCGACCGTGCTCACCGCAGGGCAGCGCGGCGAAATAGTTGGCGGAGAGGGTGGGATTCGAACCCACGGACCGCTTGCACGGTCAACGGTTTTCGAGACCGCCCCGTTCGACCACTCCGGCACCTCTCCGTGTACATGATGGGAATAGTGGCGGAGAGGGTGGGATTCGAACCCACGGTACGGGTTACCGCACACACGATTTCCAGTCGTGCACCTTCGGCCACTCGGTCACCTCTCCGTCTTCATCAACCTGCCAAAGAACGACACTCCCCGCCTTCTTTCACCGCAACCCGGCGAAGAACACCTTCAGAAGTCTGCTGCTGTCTGCAGCTCGTACGCCCGCGACCACTTCGAGCCGATGATTCAGTCGCGGGTCACGAACCAAATCCCCCAGGCTGCCGCAGAATCCCGCCTTCGGATCGGCGGCACCAAAAACCAGTCTCTCAAAACGCGCATTGACCAAGGCGCCCGCACACATCGCGCACGGCTCGAGCGTGACGTACATCGTGCAGCCTTCAAATCGCCACCCTTCGACAAAGCGCCGCGCTCCTGCGATCGCCTCGAGCTCGGCATGCGCAACCGGGTCGCCCCTCTCCTCTCGACGGTTGTGCCCGCGACCCAGGACTTCACCCCCCCTCACGACGACTGCTCCCACCGGCACTTCACCCGACGCCGCAGCCACGCGAGCCTGATCGAGCGCCTCTTCCATCCACCCGTCCATGGACTCGATGTCATTGCCTCGCATGCAGCCACCCGCGCCGCCCGCGCGAGCGCCATAGTGTAGCAGCCAGTGAGAGGGATCGTCTCTACCTGCGCCCGGTTCCCGTCGTACCCTTATGCCAAGAGGCTCCTTATCTTTACTTCGCACGCCTCTCGGCGTACCATGAAGGGGCCAGGAGGCCGTGAAGGGTTCTGGTCCTGTGCAACGGACGGCGCCGAACCTCGTCAGGCCCGGAAGGGAGCAGCGATAAGGCTCACCGACCGTGTGCCGCAGATCCACCGGAACCCTTCATCGCCTCCTGCTTTTTCTCGGACTCACATGACGTATCAGGTTCTCGCCCGCAAGTGGCGGCCCCAGGATTTTTCTGGCGTCGTCGGTCAAAAACCGATCGTCACCGCGCTCTCAAATGCGCTCGCCGAGGACCGCATCGCGCAGGCGTATCTGTTCTCGGGCATCCGCGGAATCGGCAAGACGAGTGCGGCGCGGATCTTCGCCAAGGCCCTCAACTGCGAGCAGGGACCCTCAGCCAGCCCCTGCGGCGACTGCCCATCCTGTCAAGAGATCACGGCCGGGACGAATGTGCTCGATGTCATCGAGGTCGATGCCGCAACGTATTCGAAGGTCGAGCAGATCAGGGAGCTGACCGAGAGCCTGAAATACGGTCCTGCCCGGGATCGTTACAAGGTCGTTATCCTCGACGAGATCCATCGCTTGTCTCGACAGGCATTCGACGCCCTGCTGAAGATCGTCGAAGAGCCTCCAAAGCATCTGGTTTTCATTTTCGCCACGACGGAGATCGAATCCGTTCCGGCGACGATTCTCTCTCGCTGTCAGGAATTCCGATTCCGTCGCGTCGCCTTCGAAGAGCTCAGCGAGCATCTCGAGAAGATCGCCGCAGCGGAGGGGATCGACGTCGGTCCTGCCGCGCTTCGACTCATTGCCCGCGCCAGCGACGGCTCTGTTCGCGACGCCGTCGCGCTGCTCGACCAATTGGCGACATTCGGCTCCGGGAAGATCGAAGAGGACGACGCAGCCGGTGTGCTTGGGGGCGTCGACCAGAAACTGTTTCGAGACTTGTTGCAAGCGATTCTAGGTGGAGATTCTTCATCTGTAAGTGAGACCATCCGTCACGTCGAACTCGAGGGATGGGATCCCCGCTACGTCTTCACCGAGTTTCTCAATTACTGTCGAACCGCTCTTCATCTCGCCCTCGGAGCTGGCAGCGAATCGCTCGACCTGCCAGGCGAAGAGAGCGAAGGTCTCACGAAGCTGGCCACCACATCCGGCTACGAGAATCTCCTGCGCCTTCTCCACCTGCTACTGCAAAGCGAAGAGATCGTCCGGCGAAGCGAAAGTGGGATCCTCGCTGTCGAGATCGCCTGGCTCAGGGCTGCCGAGCTTCCCAAGCTGATCGCCATCGAGAAGCTCCTCCACGGCCAGACACCCCCAGGCCCGGCCGGCAAGGCGCAGTCGAAAGAGGCCACCTCGCCGACATCCTCGGCACGTACCAGTGCCGCCAAAGGGAAACCACCGCCGCCGGCACCGACCGCCACCGCGTCACCTGCACCGTCGTTAGCTGAAGCCGCGCCGCCCGCTTCGACAGCAGTGTCTGCTCCCGGCGATACCGACAACTTCCTCGAACACGTTAGTCGCCGCAATCAAGCTCTGGCTGCTCATCTCACCGGAGCTCCTCGCCTCCACTACCACGACGGCGAGCTCTCGATATGCGTGACGCCCGGTGACACCTGGATTCGCGACCGCCTGGCGGTGAAGAAGCATCGGCTGACTCTCGAAGAGGCCCTCGCCGCCACCTGGGGTAGTGATACGCGCTGGCGACTTGTCGAAAGTGAAGAGCCAGCTGCAACGGTGGAGGAAGCGCCCCAAAGGGAGAGCATCTCCGACCCGCGTGTTCAAACCGTCCTCGACATCTTCGGCGGCTCGGTAGAATCCGTTGAAGACAACGAATGACTCGCCGTAGGAGACTCACCGCGTGAATATCCAGAAGTTGATGAAGCAAGCACAACAAATGCAGGACAAGATGCAGCGCGAGCTGGCGACGCTGGAAGTCGAGACCAGCGTCGGCGGTGGCATGCTGAAACTCAGGATGAACGGCCACAAGGAGCTGCTTTCCGTCGACATCGATCCCGAAGTTCTCGACCCGGAGGATCCCGCGATGCTGCAAGATCTGATTGTCGCCGCAGTCAACGACGCCAGTCGAAAAGTGGACGACGCGATGCGCGAGAAGGTCGGCGGTCTGGGTCTGCAGATTCCCGGCCTCTCCTGACGCTCCTCGGAGGGGCGAGAATCTGGTGTCGAAGCCTTTAGAGCGCCTCGTCGCCGAGCTGTCGCGCCTCCCCGGCGTCGGCCCGAAGACTGCGGCTCGCCTCGCCCATCACATCGTCAAGGCAGACGCCAAGGAAGCGTCAGCTCTCGCCAGCGCCCTGCTGGACGTCAAGGAGAAGCTCTTCTACTGCTCGACCTGTTCTTCGATCACCGACGTCGATCCCTGCAGCTTCTGCGCCGATCCTGATCGTGATCGGTCCCGGATCTGTGTCGTTGAAGAGCCTTTCAACATTCAGCCGATCGAACGCACCGGCGAGTATCGGGGTCTCTACCATGTGCTTCTCGGCGCCCTCTCGCCGCAACGCGGCGTAGGACCCGATCAGCTGAAGGTCTCCGACCTCCTGGATCGACTCGAAGGAATCGACGAGGTCATCCTGGCTACCAACCCCGACGTCGAGGGCGAAGCCACGGCACTGTTTCTTGCTCGCCTGCTCAAGGACCGCGCACCGCGCATCACTCGCCTGGCTTTCGGCATGCCGGTCGGTGGAGATATCGAGTATACCGACGAAGCGACACTGGCTCGATCGCTCGCCGGTCGCCGCGATATGTGAATCCCGCCCTCACGGCGACACGCCGAGCACGGCGTGCCGCGCCAGCACGCGGGTGCAAAGATCCGCATATCGGCGCGCCTCGACTTCGGCCGACAAGAGCAAGTAGGCGCTGCGATGATCTCGCCCGCGGAGCCGCATCTTCAGGTACTCGGCAACATACCGACCCAAGAACCGTGCGAGTCCGGACCGCCTGATCTGAACCACGTGCACGGCCTCGTGAGCCACGAGTTCCAGCGCCCGAAGCCGGCCCGCCTCGAGTGCCGCCCATGTCGAGGAGGAACAATAGATGCTGTGTCCCAGGGTCAAAGCGGCGGCGCCGGCGACACGCGTCAGCATCCGCGCTCCCGGACCACCGTAGAGCCTCACTGAAGAGAGATCTTCTTCGAGGAGAATCGTGAGCAATCCCATCCAATCGGCCAGCACGCCGCTTTCGCGGATCGGCCGGCGGCTGCTGCGCCTGAAAGATCTCTGCACCCTACTCTCGCTTCCTTCGCTCATCACAGCAGCAGGCGTTGTGAGGCAACGCCGAAGTGGAGCCGCGTCGCCAGACCAGACACGATTGCTGCTCACCGTCTCGCATCGACTTCGGCGGCGTCTCGGCCTGTGCACGTGAGGAAGCTAGAATACTCGCGATGTCGTCGCCCTCACCCGCGTTCAAGATTGCGTTCATCGGAACTCACGGGGTCGGAAAGACCACGCTTTGCTACGGGCTCGCGGCCCGCTTGAAAAAGAGAGATTTTTCGCTCGAAGTCGTTCATGAGGTCGCTCGCCGATGCCCCCTGCCTATCAATCGCGAAACGAGCCTCGCCTCACAGTCCTGGATTCTCCACACGCAGATCGCCGAAGAACTGACGGCACAAGCACGATACCCCGTGGTCATCTGTGACCGCAGCGCTCTCGACAACTATGTCTATCTTCTGCTCGCCGCCGGCTCTCAATCGCCTCTCGATTCGCTGGTCGAGCACTGGATGGAGTCATACGACCTTCTCTTTCACGTTCCCATCGTCACACCTCCATCAGCCGATGGTGTACGGGCAACAGATCCGACTTTCCAGCGCGCCGTCGAGGAGCGCCTGGTCGATGAGCTTTCCACTCGCGACCTGGCGGTGTCGTATCTCGATCGAGACGGCAGAGACGAGTGGCTGCACATTGCGGAGCGCAAGGTCTTGAGCCGATTCCAGTCCCCGCAGCTGCGCCTTCCCGAGCTCGATACCGACAATCACGACGAATCGGTACAATAGCGACGCTTTGAAGAGTCCAGAGAAACTCCACCAGCTCGAGATCTTCTCGCACTTTTCCGCGCCACACCTGTTGCGGCTGGCCGAGTGCTTCTCGGCCGCGGAATATCTGTCGGGTTCCACCATCTTCAGCGAGGCTGACGACGCGGATTCCTTCTTCCTTCTCGAAAGCGGGATGATTCGAATTCAGCGGATGACCGCTTTCGGTCCCTTCGCCATCGAGAATCCGACTCCCGGTGATCTCTTTGCGGAGACTGAGATGCTCAATGGAGTCGGCCGAGAGGGTGATGCCGAGGCCCTTTCGGATTCACTTGTCCTCACTTTCGACGCCGACTGTCTCAGACGTTGCGCCGATAGCGATGCGAAATTCGATCTCGCCCTTCAGTGGACCCTGTGGAAGAGCCTTTCGAAGAAGCTTCGAGCCGCCAATGATCGCTTGACCAAGTTCTTCGGCTCTGACACTTCAGCGGTTGTCGCGGGGCGTCCGGCGGCTTCTCAGCACGACGCCGATGGTACTTTCGACTTGACGAACAAGCTCGGTCTTTTTCGCGAGCAGAAGCTCTCCGAGATGGAGATCAACTTTCTCGCTTCACTCTCGCGCGAGGAGCGATTCGGGCCAGGACAGTTGATCTTCAACGAGGGTGAGCGGGGCGAAAAGATGTACATCGTCGCCGAAGGTACGGTGATGATCAGCAAGTCGATTCCCGGTGTCGGCGAAGAGGCCCTCGCGTTTGTCGAACGTGGTGACTACTTCGGCGAGATGGCATTAATCGACGATCGACCGCGTTCAGCAGATGCGCGTGCTCATCCGGATACCGGTGCTACCGCACTCGCATTGCCGCGGGAGGTCGTCAGTGGCCTTCTCAACATCGAAAAGGTCTCGTCCATCCGCTTGCTCAAGATCTTGAGTCGACTGACCGCCAAGCGAGTCCACGAGCTGCGGGAAAAACTGGTTGGCTGGTACCTGCTCGCTGGTGGAGACCTCGACGCGACGAGCGACTAGTCGGCGGCGCAACGCATCACTTTGTCAACCAACGACGAGACCGCGAGGCCGCCGACTTCCGTCTCCGTGTACCAGCCCGCTTCTGGGTTCTCGGCGATATGGCATCCGGAGGTGAGCCTGCCGGTCCAGACTTCGAACCGAATGTCGCGGTGAGTGATCGAATGCCGCACCCATCCGCAGCTGCGATCGAGGTCCCAGTTTCCGCCATAGCGCGACCGCAACTCGCGCGCAGCATTGTCGCGTGCGCACCAGGCAATCCAGGGTATCTCCCATAGTCCCGCCAGAAGCGACGCGCCCTCGGGACGACGAAATAAGAGCACTCGACCGCCGGCGCGAACGACGACGCCGAGTCGCCGCTCCTCAATGACCTGCCTGGATGGTTTGCGTCTCGGGTAGGCCTCCGCCGCACCCTGCAAACGCCCTTTACAGGACGCTTCCAGCGGACACTCGTGACAGCGCGGCTGGCTCGGCCGACACACGACGGCGCCGAGTTCCATCAGAGCCTGATTGCTGTCCCCGGGTCTATCGTCATCGACCAACGACTCGGCCAGAGCCGTCAGGCGGCGCCTTCCTGTCTTGCCGCTGGGACTGTCCTCGAGCGCCGCGAATCGCGACAGGACCCGCGCAGCGTTACCGTCGATCGCCGGTACCCGCTCACCGAAGGCGATACTGGCCACCGCTCCGGCGGTGTATGGACCGACGCCCGGAAGTTCCAGCCACCCAGCCATTGTTCGCGGAAACCCGCCTCTGGCGACAATTTGACGCGCTGCGGCATGCAGATAGCGTGCACGCCGATAGTAACCAAGCCCCGACCACACCGCCAAGACGTCTTCCAGTGGCGCCCGTGCCAGAGCGTCAACGTCGGAAAATGTACTTACGAGTTGCTCATAGTACGGCAGTACTCTCTCGACCTGCGTCTGCTGCAGCATGGTTTCCGACACCCATATGCGGTAGGGATCGGAAGTGCTTCGCCACGGCAAATCTCGTCGACACCTGTCGAACCAGGCCAAAAGGTCTTGGGATTCGCAGCGTGGACCGTCCATTTTCGCAGACTCCGGAGAGCGAGTCATTCTGGCGCCGGAGAAGTCGAATCACAAGATCCGACGCTGAAACCCAACCGATGGACGTTCGGGGGTCAGGTTAGAGGGGGTTCCTCTATGATTGGTGGGACTGTAGTGGTTCTACCCCTGTTAGAAGGGGACTGTGGTGGGGCGTCTGGGATGCGCTGGAACAGATCGTCCCAGGACTTGTAAGGTGTGAATGTTTATGATGAGTAGGAACCCCCATGTAACCCAAAAACTATCTGCCATTCAATCTAGCAATTTCCGTGCCAGACAGTGTCAAGATCACGCACCAGGGACGACACGAGATCGAGTTGCCGTCTCTTCGGGGTGTGCTATGATCGCGTCTTCCGCCAGAGTCGTCGACCCCCGCGGTGCCGATTCTTCAGCCACGTTTTCCACATCTCTTCAACAGGTTGTGGAAATCGCTTTGATGGGTTTTCTCAATGGTAACCTCCCTGTGGCCTCGTCTCCGCCAACAGCTCCAGCAACAGCTTGATCCGGAGGAGTTCTCGACTTGGTTCCAACCTTTGAGGGTCGGCACCGAAGAGCAGGATCGAATCGTTCTTGTGGCTCCCAATGAGCGATTCCTCCACACTCTCGAGGCGAGTTATCGCACGACCATCGACCGCGCTATAGCCGGGCTGTCAGACTCGACCTGTGAGGTTCTCTTCTCGGTCGCGCGAACTGGGACTCCACGATCCGAGGCACGGCAACCGCCACAGCTCAATCCGCGATACAGATTCGCCAATTTTGTCGTCGGAAGCTCGAACCAGTTCGCTCACGCCGCTGCCAAGGCGGTCGCCGAAGTGCCATTCGAGAGTTATAACCCGCTCTTTCTCTATGGTGGCGTCGGCCTCGGGAAGACCCATCTTCTCCACGCAACTGGCCATCAGATCCAGATGTCCCATCCCCATCTGCGGGTGATGTATCTGCCGGCGGAACAGTTCGTCAACGAGCTCATCAGCTCACTACGATTCAATCGAATGCCGGACTTTCGCGAACGCTATCGAAACATCGACGTCTTTCTCGTCGACGACGTGCAGTTTCTCGCCAACAAGGAGCGCACCCAGGAAGAGTTCTTCCATACCTTCAACACGCTCTACACTGGTCAAAGACAAATCATCCTCTCTTCCGATTCTGCGCCGCGCAATATTCCGGACCTCGAAGAGCGGCTTCGGAGTCGCTTCGAATGGGGACTCATCGCCGATATTCAGCCACCGGATCTCGAGACGAAGATTGCCATCTTGAGACGCAAGGCTGAAGCCGAGCACACCGAGTTGCCGGATGAGGTTGCCCACTTCGTTGCGCAGCAGGTGCGCTCCAATATTCGTGAGCTCGAAGGGCTGCTAAACCGCGTTGTCGCGTTTTCTTCACTCACCGGCCGGCATCTCTCTCTCGACCTCGCGCGAGAGACGCTCAAGGACATCCTGCCGGAGCAGTCCCGAGTTACGGCGCCGGAGATCATCAAGACCGTCGCTCGCCATTACGGCCTTAAAGTCAGCGAGATCAAGAGCCGCAAGAATTCACAGCAGATCGTGTTTCCCCGTCAGGTGGCGATGTATCTCTGCAAGCAGCTCACTGAACTTTCTTTTCCTGAAATCGGCAAGCAGTTCAATGATAAGCATCACTCCACCGTGATGTACTCGGTCGATAAGATCACTCGTCAGCGGTCGAGCGACGCGGACCTGAACCGATCTCTGGAGCACCTCGAACGTCACTTCGCTTGAGTCTGATGAGATTCTGTGGAGAATGAGCTGCCGTCCTGTGGAAGATCGAGCCGAGAGAGGCGGGTATCGACGATATCTCTCAACGATACACAGATCTTCAACAGCTTCTCAGCACAAAGATGCGGCCGAGGTGCACTCCAATACCCGAGTCTGAAACAACCCCGTTTCCTTTTATCCACACTTTGAACACCTCCTATTACTACTACGGCTATACTTCAAGAAAAGAGAATTTAAGAAGAATCAGGAACAAGGAAAACGATGAAATTTCGCGTTAATCGCTCAAAGCTTCTCACCGAGCTCCTACCCATGCAGGGCATCGTGGAGCGTCGCACCACAATCCCAGTCCTCGCTCATTTATTGCTCAATGTCAAAGGCGATCAGCTTCGACTTGCGGCAACGGACCTCGACGTGTCACTGACGTCGTGGACTGATGCAGAGGTCGTGAGTGAAGGAGCGATTGCTGTTCAGGCGAGGAAGTTCATGGAGATCGTTCGTTCGCTGGTCGGCGAAGATGTGGATCTGGCGCTGGAGGACGAGAAAAGACTTCTCATTTCGGCCGGACCTTCCCGATTCAAGATCAACGGTCTCTCAGCAGATGATTTTCCGACGCTACCCGAGGTGTCGGAAGACAACAAAGTGGAGCTTCCATTTACCGAGTTGAAGGCGATGATAGGCAAGGTCATTTTTGCTGTGTCGACCGAAGAATCGCGCTTCCAACTCAACGGTGCGCTGCTGCAAATGAAGTCGGGTGCTTTGGAGATGGTCGCAACGGACGGGCACCGACTGGCTCTGGTTGAGAATGCATCGTCAATCGACGAGTCCTCCGAAGGAGTTTTGGTACCGCGCAAAGCGTTGCAGGAGCTGTTGCGCTTCGACGATGAAGGCAACGTCGTCTTTCTGCGAGGCGAGCATCACTTGTGCTTCAAGCTCGGGCGTCGTGAACTCATTTGCCGAATCCTCGAAGGAACCTTTCCCGACTATGAAAGGGTGATCTCGAAGGCAAATGACCAGAAGGCCGTTTTCGAGCGCAAGGCGCTTTACGAGGCGGTGCAGCGCGTGGCACTCCTGACAGGTGATCGGGCGCGTGCAGTGCGCTTCAGTTTCGCATCTAACCAGCTGACTATTTCAGCGGCAAATCCGGATTTGGGTGAAGCGGTCGAGGAAGTGGTCTGCGAGTACGGTGGCGAAGAACTCCGACTTGGAGTGAATCCGGACTACATGTCCCAGTTTCTCGCTGCAGTCGGCACCGAGAAGGTACGGCTTGAGCTCAAGGACGAGAATACTCAGTGCATCGGATACCCGGTCGACGGCGAGGATCAGCGCTACTTGTGTGTGATCATGCCGATGCGCATCTGAACGAACCCTGCTTACCTCGATCGAGTTCCGGCATTTCCGCAACCTGACCGATGCTCGATGGGAGCCCGGAGTGGGGCGTCATTTGCTCTTGGGGTCCAATGGCGCGGGCAAGACCAGCGTTCTCGAGAGTATCTATCTGCTGGCGACGACAAAGAGCTTTCGGACGCCCAGACTGGAGGAATGTCGCCGACACGGTGAGGATGGGTTCGGTATCAAGGGCAGAGTCGAATCGTCGAGTCGCTACGACCTGGAAACCAGATGGACCCCTGACGGGTGCCGACGACTGATGAACGGCAACGCCGTCTCGAGTTCTCGATACCTGGAGACGCTTCCAGTGATCAGTTGGTCGGCTGCGGATCTGAAAGTGATGGATGGATCGCCCGGTGATCGCCGTCGGTTTCTCGATCAGGGAGTCGTGGCACAACGGCCTGCGTCACTCGAGGTCTTGTCGCGTTATCGACGCTGTTTGGAGCAGAAGAGAGAGCTCTTGCGGCAAGGCGGCCGTGGTCTTGACGTCTGGAACGAGCTGTTGTCGCAGGCAGGAGCTGAGCTGATGAACCGTCGATCGGCCTTTGTCGTCGAGCTTGCTCGGTGCCTGGAGGCGATCGTCGAAACGGTGGAGATTGATCTGCCGAAGGTATCGCTGCGATACCGACCCTCATTGACGCTGTCGGAAACGACGGCGCAGAACGTGCTTCTTGCTCTCGAAGCTGAACGGCAGCGGGAGATCGAACAGCAGAGAGCCGTCGCCGGGCCACATCGGGACGAGTTGGAGATCTCCTGGGCGGACGTCGAGATCTCGAAGATCGCCTCGGCGGGCGAGAAGAAGCTCTTCGGGATCTTACTCTGTGCCGCCCGCGGTCGGGTTCTTTCCGACGGTGGGCGACCTCCGGTCGTGCTGCTGGATGATGTCGATGCCGAGCTCGACAGGGAGCGTCTCGTCGCCGTGTGGAAGCTCTTCGTCTCCTCCCCTCAGATCATTGCTTCGACGTGTCATGAGGCGGTTGTCGACGCCCTGCCGGAGGTCGATGTCTGGGCTTTGGAACAGGGCTCGATCGGGACCTCTCTCATTTCCTGAACGACTCCCTTATTCGAGTTGTAACTATCTGAAAACAAATCGTTTATGTGCTTGTCTTGAACCTCGAGAGTGGTATACTGTTGGCACGTTTTTAGAGGCTTGTGAAAACGATCCTCTCGAGGCGTTCAAGTGAGCTCACGACGGGCCGCGATGTCGTGAGAATGTCAGGTTTCGGCGCACCCGAAGTAGTCGGGGATTAGGGCACGTTGGAGGTCTGATACAGGTTTCGCCTATGGCGGTTGAGGGGGGTCTTGGATTGGCAAAAGAAGTCTTTTCTGACTACACGGCAGACAACATCAAAGTTCTCAAAGGTCTGGAGGCGGTTCGCAAGCGTCCGGGCATGTACATCGGCGACACCGACGATGGCTCGGGACTGCACCATATGGTCTTCGAACTCGTCGACAACTCGATCGACGAGGCACAGGCAGGTCACGCGACCAAGGTCGAGGTCACCATTCACACCGACAACTCGGTCACGGTGGACGACGACGGGCGCGGCGTGCCGGTGGACACGCACAAAGGCGAGGGCCGCTCGGCGGCCGAGGTCATCATGACCGAGCTGCACTCGGGGGGCAAGTTCGACAACAACTCATACAAGGTCTCCGGAGGACTCCACGGCGTCGGCGTTTCGGTGGTCAACGCGTTGTCAGCCCAACTCGAGCTCGAGATCAAGCGAGACGGGAGGGTGTGGTTTCAAACCTATAGCAAGGGCCTGCCGGAAGAGCCGATAAAACCGCTGGGAAGAACCAAGAATACAGGCACGAAAGTCCATTTTTGGCCAGACCCGGAGGTCTTCAGCAAACGCGATTTCCATTACGAGACACTTGCTCAGCGGTTGCGAGAACTGGCGTTCCTCAATCGCGGCGTTCGCATCGAGCTGGTTGACGAGCGAACGGAAAAGGCAACGGCTTTTTCCTACGCCGGCGGCATCCAGAGCTTCGTCGAACATCTCAACAAGAATCGCGCGACACTGCACAAGAAGCCGATCCATCTCGATGACGTTCGCACAGAGCGTGGCAGCGAAGAGCGCGTCGAAGTGTCATTGCAGTGGAACGACGGCTATCAGGAACAGATCTTCTGTTTTACCAACACGATCAAGAACCGCGATGGTGGTGCCCACCTGTCTGGCTTCAAGTCCGCCATGACGCGAACAGTCAATGCCTACGCCAACGCGTCCGGCCTGCTCAAGAACCTGAAAGAGAACCTTACGGGAGACGATGTTCGCGAAGGCTTGACCGCGGTGATCTCGGTCAAAGTCAGGGACCCGAAGTTCTCAAGCCAGACGAAGGACAAACTCGTGTCCTCCGAGGTCAAAGGCTGGGTCGAGCAGGTGGTCAACGAGAAGTTGGGTGCCTTCCTGGAAGAGAACCCCAGTGAAGCGAAGAAGATCATCGGCAAGTGTGTCGAGGCGGCTCGCGCTCGCGAGGCGGCGCGGAAAGCGCGGGAGTTGACACGCCGCAAAGGGGCACTGGATGCCTCGAGTCTTCCCGGAAAGCTCGCCGACTGCAGCGAGCGCAATCCCGAGTTTGCCGAGCTCTTCATAGTCGAGGGTGAGTCGGCAGGTGGAACGGCGAAGCAGGGTCGCGATCGCAAGTTCCAGGCAGTTTTGCCGCTCAAGGGAAAGATCCTGAACGTTGAAAAAGCGCGATTCGACAAAATGCTCTCCTCAGAGGAGATAAAGACTCTGATCTCGGCCTTGGGAACCGGGATAGGCAAGGACGACTTCGATGTCTCGAAGCTCAGGTACCACAAGTTGGTCATCATGTGCGATGCCGATGTGGACGGGAGTCACATTCGCACGCTGATTCTCACTTTCTTTTTCCGCCAAATGCATGAGGTGATTCACCGTGGGCATCTCTACATCGCCCAACCTCCGCTCTACAAGGTGGGAGAGGGAAGAAAGACAAGCTATCTCAAGGACGATCTCGAGTATCAGGAGTTTCTCATTCAGCGGATAGAGGATCGCTGGCAACTCGACGTCAGCGACAACGGCAGCTCCACCAGCTATAAGGGCTCGAAGCTGTCGCAGTTCCTGCACCGGGTGGAGACGTTGTCCAACGAGATGACGCGACTCGCTTCGCGAGGGTACCCGGAGGATGCCTTGCGGTCGGCACTGCTGCATGGGCTGACCGACAAGGCAGCGCTGTCGAATCTGACGAAAGTGCAGGAAATTGCGGAGATCATCGAAGCCTCCGGATTTCACAAGGTCGATGTCAACGAAGACGAGGAGCACGGCACGTATACGATCTCCTTCGTCAGCCGGCGCGATGGAGTCGAGCGGCCCGTACAGCTCGACTGGGACCTGCTGTCGACAGTCGAATACCGGTCCCTGGCGAAAAACAAGGTCGGCTTGTCGGCACTCCAGGCTGACAGCTTCGAGCTTGTCGATGCCGAGGACCGTACGAGTCTCGGCTCTCTGGAAGAAGTCCTCGAGGCACTGTATGCCCGGGCAAAGAAAGGGCTGTCGATCCAGCGCTACAAGGGTCTGGGAGAGATGAATGCGGAACAGCTCTGGGAGACCACCATGGATCCTGAGCGCCGCCGGCTTCTGCAAGTGAGAATCGAAGACGAGGTTGGAGCGGACGCGATTTTCGCAGTGTTGATGGGTGATCAGGTGCAACCTCGCCGCGAGTTCATCGAGGAGAATGCCCTCAACGTCGTCAACCTCGATGTCTAGGCGCGACCTCTCGAGACAGAGAGTCGGTCAGCGGCCGACCGTCGGATGTGCGGCTACCAACAAGTGCCGCGGAAAGAACTGACATGAGCGAACACGATCAGATCCTCCCTTTCGAAAAGCCGGTCGAGGTGGATATCGAAGAGGAGATGAAGAGAAGTTATATCGACTATGCGATGAGCGTGATCGTTGGCCGCGCCCTGCCGGATGTGCGGGACGGCCTCAAACCGGTTCATCGACGCGTGCTCTACGGCATGTGGGAGAGCGGCAACACATCGCGGAAGGCCTACAAGAAGTCGGCACGCATCGTTGGTGAAGTCATGGGTAAGTACCACCCACATGGCGACTCGGCGATCTACGACACGCTGGTGAGGATGGCGCAGGATTTTTCGATGCGTTGCCCGCTTGTGGATGGGCAGGGGAACTTTGGCTCGGTTGACGGCGACAGCCCGGCGGCGATGCGCTACACGGAAGTGCGGCTCACCCGACTTGCCGAAGAGATGCTCCGCGATGACATCGACAAGGAGACAGTCGATTGGGCACTCAACTACGACGGCTCGCTGCAGGAGCCGTTGGTTCTTCCGGCGCGGGTGCCCAATCTCCTGGTCAACGGTGCGTCCGGAATTGCCGTCGGTATGGCGACGAACATTCCGCCTCACAACCTGCGCGAAGTCATCGATGCAGTGATCTTCCTGATCGAAAACAAAGGTAGCGCATCCGTGTCCGATTTGATGCGCATCATCAGAGGGCCGGACTTTCCGACGGCGGGATTCATTCACGGCACCCAGGGTATCGAGAGCGCTTACCGCACCGGCCGCGGAACGATTCAGGTGCGGGCGCGCGCCTCGATCGAGACCCAGGCGAGGACCGAGCGTCAGTCAATCATAGTCACCGAGCTGCCCTATCAGGTGAACAAGGCGCGCCTTCTCGAGCGCATCGCCGATCTGGTGCGGAAGAAGAAGGTCGAAGGCATCAGTGATTTGCGCGATGAGTCGGATCGCGACGGCATTCGGGTTGTCATCGATATCAAGCGCGGGCAGATTCCCGAGGTCATCCTCAATACCCTTTACAAGCTGACGCCGATGCAGACGACCTTCGGCATGATCATGCTGTCGATTGTCGATCAGCAACCGCGGGTGCTGACGCTTCCGAAGCTCCTCACGTACTTCCTGGACCACCGCAAGACGATCATCATTCGACGGACTCGATTCGATCTGCGCAAGGCCGAGGAGAGAGCTCATATCCTCGAGGGAATACTCAAGGCCCTCGATCAACTCGACGAGATCATTACCGCCATTCGCTCGAGCCACACTCCGGCCGAAGCGAAGCAGAGGCTGGTCGACGATTTCACCCTCACCGAGCCGCAAGCGCAGGCGATTCTAGACATGCGGTTGCAGAAGTTGACCGGTCTCGAACGCGAAAAGATCGTCGAAGAGTATCGAGATCTCATGGCGCTGATTGAAGGACTCCGAGCGCTCCTGGCATCCGATGAGTTGGTCCTCGAGGAGATCAAGAAAGAGCTGCTGGAAATCCGCGAAACGTACGGTAACGATCGTCGAACCGAGATCGTTCCCGCAGCTCACGACATCACGATCGAGGACATGATCGCCGATGAGGAGATGGTCATCACGGTGACGCAAACCGGGTATATCAAGAGATCACCATTGTCGCTGTACCGATCACAGCACCGTGGCGGCAAGGGTCGGACCGGAATGGTCACCAAGGAGGGTGACTTCGTCGAGCATCTCTACGTGGCATCGGCCCACAGCTACGTGCTGGTCTTCACAGAAGCTGGGCGAGTGCACTGGCTAAAAGTTCACGAGATCCCGCAGGCAGGGCCGGCATCACGGGGGAAAGCCATCGTCAATTTGCTGAGCCTCGACAAGGATGCCAAGGTGGCAACTACGTTGGCGGTAAAGGAGTTTACCGACGATGAGTTCTTGATGTTTGCGACCGAGAAAGGCACGGTGAAGAAGACCGAGCTGGCGGCGTACTCGAATCCCCGGAGCGGAGGGATCATCGCTATCAATATCGACGACAAGGATCGGCTGCTGGATGTCAGGCTGACAAGCGGGGACACAACGGTACTGCTGGCGACGGCCAAGGGTATCTCCATTCGCTTCTCGGAGAAGGATGCTCGACCGATGGGACGGGCCACTCGTGGCGTCCGGGGCATCAGGTTGCGCAAGGGCGACCGGGTCGTCGCCATGGAAGTGCTGACGCCGGAAGGTGGTGAGATTCTGTCGATGGCCGAGAAAGGAATCGGCAAGAGAACCCCTGTCGACCAGTATCGGTTGCAGGGACGAGGCGGCAAGGGCATCATCAATCTGAAGGTGTCGGCCAAGACCGGAGAGGTGGTTGGGGCAAAGCAGGTGCTGCCAAGTGAAGGCCTCATGCTGATCACCAAGGAAGGCAAAATCATCCGTATCGGCGTCGACGGCGTGCGGGTGAGCGGACGCTCGACACAGGGTGTCAAGCTCATGGACCTCGACGCCGAGGATCGACTCGTTGCGGTTGCCAAGCTGGGCGAGCGCGACGATATCGAAGACGAGGAGACCGGGGCGATCGGAGAGGACGCCGACGTCGAGCAGGCCGAGATTGCCGACGATGCTTCCGAGCAGGAGTCCGAGGAGCCGGCGAAGTAGGTCGGGTCGTCACGCCGGCTCTGGCTACGCTTCGTTCACCCACGTCAATAGAAGAACCTTGGCCGCTTCCGCTCCAGCCAGAGGCACACTTCTCAACTGGGCGTGGTCCTTCTATCTGCTGCTTGCGGTTGCCGGTATCCTCTGGCTGGGCCTGCGTCACGGCGAGATCGGTCTCGGCTGGTTCGTCGGCGAAAAGTGGCTTGCCGACCTGGGCTTGGGGCTTTTGACCGGTGGGTTGATGAGCGGGGCGTGGGTAGTTGGTCGCAGAAGCCTGCGTGAGGCGCGCCGGATCGAAGAGTACTTCGCCGCGGTTCTGGGTGGACTGACCGGAAGTGAGGCACTGGCGCTGGCGGTACTGTCTGCGATCGCCGAGGAGTTCTTCTTCCGCGGCGCGGTACAGGATGCCTGGGGCTTTCTCGCGGCTGCAGGTCTGTTTACCTTTTTGCACGTGGGACCGGGACGTGAGTTTCGGCTGTGGACGCTGTTTGCAGGGATCGCCGGTCTTGTTCTTGGCGGTCTCATGATGTGGCGAGGCACACTGCTCGCGCCGATGATTGCGCATGCCCTGGTCAATGCCATCGGCCTGTCTCGGCTGGCGGCGCTCAGTCCGGCGGCCGAGGAGTGAGAGAGAAAGCGAGCTGTAGGCGTCGGACCCATGGAGTGTTTCAATCCGGGCTGCTAGACTCGCCAGCCCACCGCAAGAGTGAAAGGGTTCAAGACATGGGTGACGACAGCCGGCAGGTCCTCGAGCGCATCGATCGGGAACGGGACTCGTATCTGGAAGAGCTCAAGGACTACCTGAGAATTCCCTCCATTTCGACGGATTCCGACTACTCGGCGGACGTGCTGCGTTGCGCCGAGTTCCTGAGGGAGAAGATGTCGGCCGCAGGTCTGAGTGCCGAGCGCCTCGAAACCGACGGCTATCCCCTGGTTTATGGCGAATGGCTGGGCGCCGAGGGCAAGCCGACGTTGCTGTTCTACGGACACTACGATGTTCAGCCGCCGGATCCTCTGGAGGAATGGCGGAATCCACCGTTCGAGCCGACGGTCGAAGGCGATCGGCTGGTCGCTCGAGGCGCGACCGACGACAAGGGTCAGTCCTTTGCCCATCTGAAGGCCGTCGCCGCGGTTCTCGCCGAGACGGGCGAGCTGCCGGTCAACGTCAAGTTCTTGATCGAGGGCGAGGAAGAGTCAGGGGGCGAATCGATCGACACGTTCGTACGCCGGGATGGCGGCAAGAAGCTGGCATGCGATGCGGTGATCGTCTCCGATTCGTCGATGTACGCCCCGGGTGTGCCGTCTTTGCTCTATGGGCTCAAAGGTCTGGCCTACATGGAGATCTCGATTGTCGGTCCCAAGCAGGATCTTCACTCGGGATCCTACGGCGGTGGCGTTGCGAACCCGGGCAATGCGATGGCTCACATCATCTCTCGCCTGGTCGATCCAAAGAGCGGAAGAATCTCGATTCCCGGCTTCTATGACGACGTGGTGCCGCTCGAAGAGTGGGAGCGCGAGGGCTTCGCGAAGCTGCCGTTCGACGAGGCGGAGTACTGCCGCAGCCTGGGCATCACAGAGACGTTCGGCGAGCAAGGCTACACCACGCTCGAGAGGGTGTGGGCGCGACCAACGTGTGACGTCAACGGCCTCTACTGCGGTTACCAGGGAGCGGGCGCGAAGACTGTGTTGCCGGCCAAGGCCGGAGCCAAGGTGTCGATGCGCCTGGTGCCGAACCAGCAGCCGGAGAAGATCGCCAAGCTATTTTCAGACTACGTATGCCAGGTCGCACCGCCCGGCGTGACGATCGAGGTCAAGAACGTCCATGGCGCGGAAGCAGTGCTGATCGATGCCAAGGGTCCGATCTCGGAAGCCGCCATGCAGGCGCTCGAGGAGGTGTGGGGACAGGCGCCGGTGCTGGTGCGCGAGGGAGGCTCCATTCCGGTGGTCGCGACCTTCGCTAATGTCCTCAAGGTACCGATTCTGCTGATGGGCTTCGGCCTCAGCGACGACGCCCTCCATGCGCCCAACGAGAAGTTCAATATCAGTCATTTTTACAACGGCGTACGGACGACGGTTCGGTTGCTCGATCTCGTGGGAGCCAGCGACAGGGAATGAACGATCGGGACCGAGTCGAGCGCGAGCTCAAGTTCTCGTGCTCCGACCTCAACACGCTGCGCGAGCGTCTGCAGGATGCCGAGGCCGAGCGTCAGAGTGCGTCCCTGTTCGAAGACAACATGATTTACGATCGCAGAGGGGAACTCGCCGAAGGCGGCAGATTGCTGCGTCTGCGCCTGGTTGGGAAGAGCGCTTGCTTGACGTACAAGGGCCCGGCGAGCTTCGATGGGGGTCTCAAGATCAGGGAAGAACGGGAGACCGAAATCGCGAACGCCGAAGAGCTTCGCGCCATTCTCGATCACCTGGGTTACACGCGGACTCAGCGCTACCAGAAATACCGCGAAGAGTGGCGGCTCGGAGGCGTCACTATTTGCCTCGACCGTACCCCGATTGGAGAATTCGTCGAGTTCGAGGGGAGTGCTGCCGCCGCCCTGGCTCGGCGACTCGGGCTCGATCCGGACGCGGCGGAGCGGCGATCCTATTTGAAGATCTACGAGGATTACCGTCAAACGCATCCACAAGCGCCGAAAGACATGGTCTTCACTTGAAGGCATTGGAGTTTCGGGCGGTCGTTCTCGCGGCCGGGTTGGGGACCCGCTTGCGGCCACTCACCCAGTTCTTGCCGAAACCGTTACTGCCGGTGACCGGCACCCCGGTGCTCGGTCATACCTTGTCCTCGCTGGCGAAGGCGGGTTGCCGGAAGGCGGCCATCAATCTCTTCCATCAAGGGGACAAGATCGCTTCTCGCTTCGGCAATCGGTACGAAGGAGTAGACCTCGTCTATTCGCCGGAAGAGGAGCTCCTCGGGACGCTCGGAGCCCTTGCACCGCTCAGGGAGTTCCTGTCGCCGGCGGACATTGTCGTGGTGGTCAACGGAGACAGTCTCTGTCGCTGGCCGATAAAAAGGTTGCTGCGCCAGCACAAAAAAGCAGCCGCTCGTGCAACGTTGCTGGTCTCGACGCGAGCGCCGCTCGAAGCATTCGGCGGCGGCATAGGCATCGATCGGTCGGGTGCGGTCGTCTCGCTGAGCCCGGACAAGTCGTTCGGGGAGGTGGAGAAGCGTGTCGTCTTTGCCGGCGCGCATGCCTTTGCGCCGACGCTGGTTGCTCATCTCGAGCCACGACCTGCCGACTTCATCCCCGATCTCTACTTGCCAATGCTCGAAGCGGGCGAGCGAATCGAAGTCGTCGAGTCGTCGCGTCCGTGGTTCGATCTCGGCACACCCGCCGGTTATCTGGTCGGAGCCTGCGACTGGGCGCAACGCCGGGGCCCCGCCAAGGTCGCGGGTCGGAGCTGGATCGCGGCGGACGCCGAGGTCGATCGCAGCGCGTCCGTGCGGCGGGCGGTCGTCGAAGCGGGCGCCCGGCTCGCCTCCGAGGTGCAAGTGGAGCGCTCGGTCGTGCTGTCGGAGGCGCGAATCAGGGAGCGCTGCAAAGTCCGTGACTCGATCATCGGCTTTCGAGCCGAGCTGCCGCCGGGGACCGTCGTCGAGCGTCGGCTGGTGACCAAGGCACGGGCGGACGTCATCCCGAGAGCGGGGGATTCCGTCGTCGGAGGCCTGGTGTATAGTCCTTTAGGTTGAGCGTTCTGCCGACCCTTCCATGACAGACAGATCCTTGCGTCTCCTCATATTCGACTGGGACGGAACTCTTCTCGATTCGGTCGCCACCATCGTCTCGTGCGTGCAAGCGACTCTCTCAGAGCTGGGCGAGATGCCGGCTGAGGAAGAGAGCATTCGGGCGTCGATAGGTCTCGGTCTGCGCGAAACGGTCGACATGTTTCGTCCGGGCTGCGACGACGAGCTGTTCGACCAGGTTGTTGCGGTATACAGGCGTCTATGGAGTGAACGATTTGCCGGCCGGCCGGCGCTTTTTGCCGGTGTCGGACAGGTGCTGCAGAGACTCAGGGAGGATGGGTTCTTGTTGGCGATCGCTACGGCCAAGAGTCGAGGTGGATTGCGAGCCGATCTGAGTCGAACTGGTCTGGCGAGCATGTTCAGTAGCACTCGAACGATGGATGAAGCACCGAGCAAGCCGGATCCGAGCATGGTGTTCGAAATCCTGCAGGAACTGAATGTGACGGCGCAGGAGAGTCTGATGATCGGCGACACGACCCATGATCTGGCGATGGCTGCGAACGCCGGCGTCACCGCGGTGGCGGTGTGCAGCGGCTGCGAGTCCCGTCAGGTGCTGGAACGCCGCCATCCGGCGGGCTGTCTGGATTCCGTGATCGATCTGCCCCGTTGGTTGGAAGGCGAGCTTCCCGACCGACCCCGACCCGGTACACGACGGGCCTCTCGGCCGTCAGGTTGAAGTCGTCGAAAGCGCTCGAAGCTCAGGCCGGAGATTTCGACGGATTTGTCGCTGCCGCTGCGAGGAGTTCGAAGACCTCCTCGACTTGCTGCCACCCGACTCGCATCAGAAAGGCCGCGTTGCGACCGTAGGACTTGACGCCAAGAATGAAGAAGTTCAGTTCCGGATTGACCAAATTGTCGACACCGTGGCTCTCCTGGTCCAGACAGTCTTCCGTGGTCGAACCGAGAAGAGCCGCCGACAGCTTCATCGGGCCGGCGGTTGCATAGCACTCGTGCACTTGTAGCTGGCGATAGATCGAGTGGTCACCGACCGAGCCGGTGAGCGACAGAACCCAGTCCACGGCGATGCGCGTCAACGTGCCGTCTTGATGTCGAAGGGTGACCTCGATCTTGCCGCTGCGGCGCGCCAGCGAGTCGACGACAACGCCCTTGAGGGTCTCGATGAACTCGGAAGAGCCATCTGCAAGCTGCTCCGCCTCCGCCACTAGTCGAGCTCGCTCGGGCAGCGGGTCGTCGGGATCCACGGCCCACTCGGGCTGGCTCCGCCGCAGTGCCCACAGGACTCGCGTTCCCGGGTAGCGCTCGGCAAGATCTGAGAGGTCAGTGGCCGCGGTCTGGGCCGAGTGGCCGGCTCCGACAAGCAAAACCGTCTTGCCGGCCCACACCTCCGGTTCCCCCAGGAAGTCCGGGATGTGACGGCGGATTCCATCCGCGAGAGCCCGTTCTCCCGGTGCGGCGATGCCTCCGTCACCGAGGGTGTTGGGATTGCCGTAGGTACCGGTGCAATCGAGCACGACATCGGCATGCTCTATCGACTCGCCGCTCTCGTCTTCGAGCAGGAGTCGAAAGCGCGATGCACCGCGTCTTCCGGATCCGATTTCCTCGTGTTTCAGAAGACCTTCACGGCCGATTTCGACAACCCGCGTTCCGGTCCTCAGATGCGGCTCCACATATGGCAAAGCGGCGAGTGGGGCCAGGACGCGCTCGACCAGCTCGTCACCGGTTGGACAGTCTGGCTCCGCTCCTGGTGCGGGATGACCGGCGGTCTCGAGATGACGCTGCATCCTCTCGGAGATGTCGAAGGACCACGGCGAGAAGAGCCGAACATGGCCCCAGGAGCGGACGTTGCCGGCGACGCCGGACGAAGCCTCGTAAAGGGTGAACGGAAAACCGAAATCAACCGCGGCGAGTGCCGCTTCGAGACCGGTCGGGCCGGCGCCGAGAATTGCGATGTGGGATTTTCTCA
>JAOTUP010000148.1 GCA_029863825.1 Acidobacteriota bacterium
GCTCACCATCAGCATCATTCCGGTGGTCGCGAGAAGAATCAGCGCGTAGAACTCTCCGGGACGGTAGCCGCCATCATTGAGAAAACGCTCGGAGAGGATGACCACTAGAATCGATGAGATAA
Source organism: Acidobacteriota bacterium (assembly GCA_029863825.1). Lineage (GTDB taxonomy): Bacteria > Acidobacteriota > Thermoanaerobaculia > Multivoradales > JAHEKO01 > JAOTUP01. The sequence goes on from JAOTUP010000148.1 coordinate 123, forward strand.
GAAACAGTATCTTCCAGAAGAAGGCGAAGCCGTCGAGGACGAACATCCCTGCCAGCACCACCGTCGGGCCCTCGACACGTCCCTGGACGCTGAACACCAGAAGTAGCGTCACCGCCAGTGCCACCGCTGCAGCGAGCGTACACATCCGATATCCGCCGCGGCCGAACGACCCGGCGACCAGCAGTCCCATGCCGGCGACAGCCAGCACAATCTCCGGCACCAAATAGAGGAACTCTTGCGGTGCGATACCGCTCACCTGGCTCCCCCACTTCGGGTTGCGGAGTCATAGCGAGTGAGGCTCTCGGCTCCGCTTCTTGTAGCCGCAGGCGCTGCCGCTGCCGAGCGGGGTCGGTGTGGCTCTACCTGCTGCAGAATATGTTGTACCGGCGTCTCGAGAATCCTGAAGAAAGGCCGTGGATAGAGCCCGATCCAGAAGCAGAGAAGAACCAGTGGCAGGAGGTACGCCAGTTCGCGGAGATTCAAGTCCTTGAGCTTCTTGTTTTCCGGATTGGTGATCGGACCGAAGAAGACTCGCTGATACATCCACAGCATGTACGCGGCTCCGAGAACGATCCCAATGGCTCCCATGAGCGCCCATAGCCAATTGCGGCTGAACGCGCCGACAAGAATGGTGAACTCACCGACGAACCCGTTGAGCGTCGGCAATCCGATCGACGCCATGGTGATGATGAGGAAGATCGTCGCGTAAGAGGGCATCTGCGCCGAGATGCCGCCGTACTCGGCGATCATCCTCGTGTGCCGCCGCTCATAGATGACCCCCACAAGGAGGAAGAGCGCGCCGGTCGACAACCCGTGGTTGATCATCTGCAGAATGCCGCCGCTGAGGCCGGGGCCGTTCAGCGCAAAGATCCCCAGCATCACGAATCCGAGATGACTCACCGACGAGTACGCCACCAGCTTCTTCATGTCTTTCTGCGCCATCGCCACCAACGCGCCATAGACGATGCCGACAATCGACAGCAGCACCATCCACGGCAGCAGCCTCCAGGTCGCGTTCGGCAAGATCGGCAACGAGAATCGCACAAAGCCGTACGTGCCCATCTTCAGCAGAACACCGGCAAGGATTACCGATCCCGCCGTCGGCGCCTCGACATGAGCGTCGGGGAGCCAGGTGTGAAACGGGAACATCGGTACCTTGATGGCGAAGCCAACAAAGAACGCCAGGAATATCCAAAACTGAAGATCCGGAGGAATCAGGCCGGCGATGTCGTGAAACTGCGGAATGAAGAACGTCTTCTCGTTGCCGACACCGACGTACCGAAACAGGCCCGGGCCGTTGAAGAAGTAGAGAGCGAGGATCCCGAGCAGCATCAGAACCGAGCCCACCAGCGTGTAGAGGAAGAACTTGATCGCTGCATACAGCTTTCTCGGTCCTCCCCATATCCCGATCAGGAAGTACATCGGCACCAGCATGACTTCCCAGAAGACATAGAAGAGGAAGAAATCCATGGCCATGAAGACGCCGAGCATGCCCGTCTGGAGCAACAACATGAAGACGTAGTACTCCTTCTCCCGCACATCGATCGCGCTCCACGAGGAAAGAAAGGCCAGGACGCCCAACAAGGTTGTGAGGAGCACCAGGAGCAACGCGATCCCGTCGATGCCGAACTCGTACCCGATCCCGAGCGACTCGATCCAGCGAGCGCTCTCGCGAAACTGGAACAATTCGCCATCTCGGTCGAAGGCAAACCACAGCGGCACTGAAAGCAGAAAGTCGACAAGCGCGACACCCGTCGCGAACTTCCGAATCGATTCTCCTTGCCCTTGCCTCATGAAAAGCATCACCAGCACCGCTCCGGCCAGCGGCACGTAGCAGATCAAACTCAGGATCGGAATCTGTTGCACCCAGTCGAACATGAGACCCTCCGGGCTAGCCCAGCCGCACCACGAGATAGAAACCGGTCAGCACCAGCATTCCCACAGCCACTACCAATGCGTACTGCGACACCAAGCCCGTCTGGAGAGATCGGAACAATCGCGAGCATGCTCGCATGACCCAGCCGGACAGGTTGACCACACCGTCGATAACGTATTTGTCGAAGAACCCAGAAAGCAGCGACACTGCCACTGTCACGTGGCGCGAGCCGTTGACCAGAAAGCCGTCGATGAAGCCTGCGTCGAAGCGGAAGAGTCCGCGAGCGGCAGACCACGTTCCCTTGATGACGGTGGCGTCGTAGATTTCGTCGACGTAGTACTTGTTGGTGAGTATGCGGTGGGCGGTGGGGAAGCGGATGGCCCAGGCCTCGCCGCCGGCGAGGCCGCGCTCGCCGCCGTAGGTGCGCCACGCCATCCAGATTCCTCCCACCGCTGCCGCCACCGAGACGCCCATCAGCAGCAGCTCCAGTCCCAGCGACGCATGATGCCCGTGCTCACCGGCATGCCCCACCGGCGCGACCACCGGTGCCAGAAAGTGCCCGAACCAGTTGATGTCGAGCGTCCCCAGCTTCGGAATCCCGATGAGACCGGCCAGCGCCGAGCCCACCGCCAGCACCACCAGCGGCAGCGTCATCACCGTCGGAGACTCGTGCAGGTGGGACCGCACCTCGTCAGTGCCCCGGAAGCGGCCGTAGAACGTCATCAGCAGGGCGCGAAACATGTAGCACGCCGTCAGACCCGCCGTCACCAGTCCGATCGCCCACAGCACCTTGTGCTCGCCCCACGCCCCGGCCAGGATCTGGTCCTTGGAGAAGAACCCCGCCAGCGGCGGGATCCCCGAAATCGCCACCGTGGCGATCGCGAAGGTGGCAAAGGTCACCGGTAACGCCTTCTTCAACCCGCCCATCCGCCGCATGTCCTGCTCGCCGCTCATCGCGTGGATCACCGAGCCCGATCCGAGGAACAGCAGCGCCTTGAAGAACGCGTGCGTCCCGAGGTGGAAGATCGCCGCCGAATAGGCCCCGACACCGGCGCCCAAAAACATGTACCCCAGCTGCGACACCGTCGAGTACGCCAGCACCTTCTTGATGTCCGTCTGCGCAAAGGCGATGGTCGCCGCAAACAGCGCCGTCACCGCCCCCACCGTCGCCACCAGCGCCGACGTCCCGGGAGCCAGCTGGTACAACACGTTCGTGCGCACCACCATGTACACCCCCGCCGTCACCATCGTCGCCGCATGAATCAACGCCGACACCGGGGTCGGGCCCGCCATCGCGTCCGGCAACCACACATACAACGGCAACTGCGCGCTCTTGCCGATCGCTCCGATGAACAGACACAGCGTCACGAAGCCGGCAAACGACAACCCCAGAAGGTACGGCTCCTCGACCCCGTGCGGGTCCGACGCCACCGCCGCGAACACCTCCCCGTAGTCCAACGTCCCGAACCGAGCCACGAGAGCGAACAACCCCACCAAGAACGCAAAATCACCAATCCGGTTGACGATGAACGCCTTCCTCCCCGCGTATGGTGGGAACTCCTCCTCGTAGTAGTAGCCGATCAGCAAGTACGAGCACAGACCAACCCCCTCCCAGCCCACGAACATCACCAGGAAGTTGTTCCCCAACACCAGCAGCAACATCGCTCCCATGAACAAATTCAGGTACGAGAAGTACCGCTGGTACCCCGAGTCATCACCCATGTACCCCACCGAGTACACGTGGATCAGAAAACCCACCAACGTCACCACTACCACCATCACCGATGACAACGGGTCGAGGAGGAATGCGACGTCGATGGACAGCTCGCCGGTTGTCCAGGCGTAGAGAACCTGTTCAAAAGGTAGCGGAAAAACGGTGGTGGCATACGTCCAGACGGCCATCAGAGAGATCGCCAGCGAAAGTCCGGGAGCTCCGAGGGCGACCGCGGTGGTCAGCGGACGAGCGACGCGCGGTCCCAGGAGAGCATTCAATGCCGACCCGGCCAAAGGGAGGAGCGGCACCAGCCAAAGAAGATCGAGAGCCCTCATCTCACCTACCACCGCATCAGGTTGAGGCGGTTGATATCGATAGTCCGCTTGTCGCGGTACACCGCGATAAACAGCGCCAGGCCAACAGCCGCCTCCGCAGCTGCGACCGCTAGCACGAAGAGAACCAGAATCTGCCCGTTCAGCATGGACTTCAGGTCGCCGCTTTCGAGGGCGATTCTCGAGAACGCGACGATCGCCAGGTTGGCGGCATTCAGCATCAGCTCTATCGACAGGAAGATGGCGATGCCATTGCGCCGGGTCAACGCGCCGAACGTGCCAATCGTGAACAGAACGGCAGCAAGGAGCAAGTACCAGACGACAGGCACGGTCACGATGACGAAGCCCCTCCCGAGGGCGGGTTCTTCGCGGCCAGGACGGTGGCGGCGATCACGGCTGCGAGCAGCAGGACGCCGACAATCTCGAACGGCAGCAGGTAGGTGCTCAGGAGCTCTCTCGCCAGCGGTCGCAGGGCAACGGCCTCAGGGGTCAAGGTCGGGACGCGAAGCCCTTGGTACCTTGCCCAAAAAAGAAGCGCGATGAGGCCGCCAAAGAGGGCTGCAGCGATCAGGGCGACAACTCGTTGTCCACCACCTCCGGAGTCCGTGTCCTCGCGTCCGACATTGAGCAGCATGATGACGAACAGGAAGAGCACGAGAATGGCGCCGGTATAGACCAGAATCTGGAGGGCTCCGAGAAACGGAGCGCCGAGAAGTACGAAGAGAGCCGCCACTGACACCAGGGTCACCACGAGGCTCATCACCGAGTAGACGGGATTGCGGTGAAGCACAACCACCAGAGCCGAGATGGTCGCCAGGGACGCGAAGACTGCAAAGACGGCGAGACTCATATCAAAGCCACCCTGCGATCGTCAGCGCCGCGACACCAATGACATTGATGATGGCCAAGGGCAACAACACTTTCCAGCCCAGGCGCAACAATTGATCGAAGCGAAACCGGGGAAAGGTCCATCGCACCCAAACGAACAGCAAGAGGAACATGCCGGTTTTCGCCAGAAGAACCGTCAGCCCCTTGAGAGCCGCCCACAGCCAGAATCCTGAAAAGTCGATACCGGGAAGGTGCCAACCCCCCAGGTAGAGAGTCGCTGCCAAAGCCGAGAGCACCGCCATCCCCATGTACTCACCCATGAAAAACAGAGCGAATTTCATCGAGCTGTATTCGGTGTGATACCCGGCGACAAGCTCCGATTCGGCTTCCGGCAAGTCGAACGGCAAGCGATTGGTCTCAGCAAAAGCGGCCACCAGGAAGACGATAAAACCGATGATTTGTGGGAACACGTTCCACCGCGGGATGAACCCCAGCCACACTCCTTGCTGATACGCCACGACGTCATCGAGTCGCAGTGACTCGACAGGAATGAGAACGGCGACGACCGCCAGAGCCAACGCCAGCTCATAGCTGATCATCTGCGCCGAGGCTCGGATCGAGCCGAGAAGAGAGTACTTGTTGTTGGAACTGTAGCCGGCCATCACGAGCGAGTAGACCCCGAGACTGGCAAGGGCGAGCAGCAGGAGCACGCCGGTGTCGACGTCGGCGACAAGTAGCGATACGTGCCGTCCAGAGATCTCGATGTCGGGGCCGAACGGAATGACGACGAAAGTGGTCAGCGGCGCAATGAGCGCGAGCACGGGAGCGAGATGATAGAGGAAGCGATCCGCCTCTGACGGAACGATGTCCTCCTTGAACATGAACTTGGCAGCGTCCGCCAGGGGTTGAATGAGACCCAGTGGTCCGACGCGATTGGGGCCCGAGCGGTCCTGAATGAGAGCGCTGCCCCG
>JAOTUP010000149.1 GCA_029863825.1 Acidobacteriota bacterium
TAACCCATCAGACCATCGCTGCGGAGTTGAGCTCTGCTCGCGAGACCATCAGCCGGCTGCTCAAGGACTTCGAGCGCCAAGGCGCCCTCGAGTTGGGTCGAGGCCAGATCCGGCTCCTCGACGAACCGCTCCTGCGAAAGCTGCAGAATCGAGCCTGATCAAAAGCTCTGCAATTCATCGGCGCGGGCTCTCTGCTCGCGGCTCCGAGTTGCAAGCGATCCCGTTAGGACGTCCCGGCTTCCAACGAGTCGGTGACTGGCTAGTCAGCGGGGAAGGGGGCTTCCTGTCAACGGAATCTCAGCCTGCGGGTCATCGCCGGCAGATGACTAGTCGAAGAGCTTCAGGAACGCGATGAATACGGTGAACCCGTCGTCCGGCCCGGTGACGGCGACACCGATGTCGGCATTGATCACCGTCTGCCACGGTCCCAAAACCGTTCCGACGATACCGACGCCAGCCAGAAGCTCACGGTCGAGACCTGTCGCATCGTCCGTAGCCCACGCGGTATCCCCGACGAGGTCCAGTCGGAACACGTTGCCGACCTCGAAGCCGTAGGTCAGGTGAGCGGCAAGGACGTCCTCGGCTCGCACCTTGCTGCTCTGGTACCCATGCACGCCAGTGCTGGAGAAGAACCCGAAATCGTACTTGCTGAAGCGATCGAGATCGCTGCCGCTCGCGTACTCGAGCTCGGCCCCGAACTTGAGAAACTTCGGCAGATGCCAGGTCTTGGCAAGCCCGACCTGCCAGGTGACGTACTCCTTGTGAGCCGGATCGTAGTCGCCACTGTCGGGAAGTCCCCAGGGCTCCCACTCGCCTCGCAAGTGGTAGCTGCCGCCGACTCGCATGCGGTAGCCGCTGCGGTTGTAGCGGCCGACGAGCGAGAAGGCGTGATTCACGTGGTTGCGCGGGAGCACGAACTCCTCGGCCGTCCCATTGACGTCCGAAAACGTCCGGTAGCCCAACTCATAGCGTAGATCCAGTTTGAAGAAGCTGCCGAACGGGCGACCCAGCTTCAAATCGATGTTCGGATTCGAGACCTTTACCTCCTCGCCGGTCGACTCGACGCCGTCACGAAAGAAGATGTCCGAGCCCTTGATCGCCAGAGCAAAGACATCGAGCCCGGCATCGAAGTCGGAGCCGAGGAAATTCGGGTCGGAGATACCGACTGTGAGCAGCGGACCGGCAAAAAAGACATTGGCTTGCGCGCCGGTCCCGCGCCAGTCGAACCACAGCCAGTTGAAGCCGGCGAGCGGAATCGGGAAATCCATCGCCTCGTCGTAGAACGCGCCGCCAACGAGAAAGCGCTTCTTGGTGTCAAACCCCTCCTTGACGACTCGCTCCCCGGTCTCCTCGTCGATAACCAGGTAGCGCAGCCCCTGGTCGGTATCCCGCACCATGGTCGATTCCGACTCCAACGCCGCCCGCCGACGCTCTGGGAAATCTGCGGCGTTGACGACCACGTCCGAGAGCAGGATCTCGCGCTCCACGACCGTGGTCGCGTTGAGGACCGACCAGATCTGCTGCCCGACGAGCCGTAAGGGCAGAAAGAAGCTCTCCGCACTCCACGCCGCCGGCTCGCCGGCTCGATCGATCGGCGAGAACGTCATCGTTTCCTCGTTCGACAGCACTTCGCCCTCGAGACCGAGCTGAACGGCGCGCGTTCGCACGCGCGCGAAGATCTCGCGATCCACCCACACCGTGCCGCGATGCAGCGTTCGCCCGGGCTCGACCACGACCGCCGGCTCGAAATCGACGACCCAACAGTCGCGTCCCTCGACGATCTCGGCGCCGCGAAGCGAGTACGCGTACTCCTTGCCGAAGGTGATCTCGACCGGAAGCGAGGCCGCCTTTTCGGGCTGGATCAGCGGAATCTCCGGAATGCTCTTGCCTCGCCATTTGACACCGTTGACGAGAAAACTCTCCCACGCCCACTCGAACCCCTCTCCTCGACGGTAGAAATATCCCCCGGCGAAGGTCGTCTCGACCGACTGCGCGCCGGTGCCCGCCTGGAAGCGAAGATGGGTGGTGTTGGTTGCCACGTAGTTTTCCACCCGTCGCGCCTGAGCATCCTCGAACGCCTGGAGGCGGCGCAGGATCTCCTCGACCGGCAACTGGCGAGTGTCTTCGACCGTCACCTCCTCCTCGAGGCCGGCAATCCCCTCGAGCTCCTCGGCGGTCATCCTCTGGAGCGACACGACAACGACCGGGGTCGGGGCAACGAGCTTTACCCGCAGACTGTCCTGGCTGCGGGTCACGCCCCATTGTGGAATCGCCTCGCCGGTCGCTGCATCCAGCAGGGCCGGATCACGGAGTCCCGAATCCGCGAATTCCAATGCCAGCTCTTCGTCGTCGTCCGATCGCTCGGCAATGACGCGAATCGACAGGTCCTTGCCGTGCACGAAGCTCCACGCCTCGAGCGCTCCGCTCGGTCGGCTATACGGATCGAGCGACACGTCGCCCGAGAACTCGCGCGCCAGAAGTTTGAGCGCCTGCAGCGCCTCCGCCTCCCGCTCCGGGGCAGAAAACAGGCTGATATCGGCTCCCGCCGCCGCGTAGCGAGCGGCCTCGGCAAGAATCCCGCTGGGCTCGCCAGGCGCTGCGGCGCCGTCGACGATCAAGAGCGCTCCGGGGTCGAGATCAGCGAGACTCGCGACGAGCTCCGGCACCCGCGACACATCGTCCGGCGCCACGGCGACGCCGTCGAGATAAGCCGCCAACTCCATGGCATAGAGTTTGTCGAGATACCCCTCACTCGCCGGAATCGGCCCCGTGAAGAGTTGTGCCTCCGGCTGCACGCCGCCCACCGCGGCCGACGCACGCTTGATGAGAAACCCGTAGTCGGCAATCGCCTCGAGGCCCTTCCACAGGATCTGGATGTGAGCGCGCGGCCCCGCCACTCTCGCAACCGTGGTCAGCGCGGTCAGCTCCGCCTCGAGCTCGCCCAAGCGATCGAGAAGCGGCGGTAGCGTCTCGAACTCGAAGACCACCCACGGCGTCGCTTTCGACTCGGCAACGGCAGCGATGTCCTCGGTGGAAGACGAGCGGGAAGAGATGCGCAGGTAGAGAACCGAGTCGTCGGTAAGTGCCGGTGCTGTTTCGAGCAGTGCCGTAAGCGACGTCGGATCGGCGGTCGCCAGTCCCGCACAGGGACGGCATGCCGGCGTCGCTGCGTCAACCAATGAGGCTGCGGAAAGGCTAGTAAGGCCTAGGAACACGGTCAGGAAGAAACGCCAACACTTGGACACGGATGCTTCTCCTCGGCGACGACGCCACGAAGGTGAGACTTTACTGCCTCGCGTCTTCGATCGGCCGTCGGTAGTCCCGGACGTATGCCGGAAGCGGGATGTCGTCTTTGAGGTCCGGTGCCGCAACCGGCGATCCGGCCACCTGATCCAGTGGAATCACTCCCGCCCAGTGATCGAGTCCGAGATCGCCCGTTGCGTCTCCTGGAGGACCCTCGCGGACCTTCGCCGAAGCCTCATGCAGCGGAAACTCCACGACTTCGGTCGCAGCCAGCTCCTCCGGCGACGGTGGTCGAGAGTCGTCTCCCCTGCCCGGCACCAAATGCTCGACAAGAGCCCGGAGCGCAATTCGTTTCTCTTCCGGCTCTCGTACCGCCCGGGCACGGCCAAAAGCCACAACCGAGCGGTAGTTCATCGAATGATGAAACTGCGATCGCGCGAGCACCAGCCCGTCGACAAGCGTCACCGTCACGCAGGCTTCGACACTCTCGGCCAGATGGCCCATCAACCGGCTCGCCACCGAGCCGTGGAGGAAGAGTCGCTCGCCGTCTCGCGCATAGCTCATGGGAAGCACGTAGGGCTGCCCGTCGACAGCAAACCCGACGTGACAGACCACTCCCTCGTCGAGGATTGCGTGCAGCGTCCGACTATCGTAGCGACCCCTCTTTGGCAACCGCCTCACTGTCGTCTTTGACTTTCTCCCCATTCATACCTCCGCTTCGAGCGCCTCGGCGAGCTCTTGTCGCCTGGAGAGCTCGAGGGACGCTATCAGAGCACGGCGCCAGGAATCGCATTCATGCTTCGATAGACTCGTTTGGTCCGTTCGCCGCCGAGCCGGCACGAAATGAAGATCCACGCCGAGATTTCGTACTTCGAAGAGAGTCTGCGAGCCGAAGGCCGGCCCACTCGGGCGAGCGGCGAGAAACGGTATCTCAAGAGCACCTTCGATTTTCTCGGTGTGACGACGCCGGTTCTGAGGCGCGTCGTCGCAACATGGCTTCGCCGTCATCCGCAGCTTTCACGCGATGAGCTGGCGCGGCTTTCGAGGGCGCTTTTCCGGCGGCGAATCCACGAGCTCAAGGTCGTCGCCATCGTCCTCCTCGAACGGCGCCAGCAGCTTCTTGTCGCAGGTGACATCGACACCCTCGAATGGATGCTCAGGCGATCTTTCACCTGGGCCTATGTCGATGCTCTCGCCATCCACGTTGTCGGACCGCTGGTCGAACGGCGACCCGAGCTCAACGCCCGTCTGGATGCGTGGGCTCTCGACCCCGACTTCTGGTTGCGCCGCGCCGCACTCCTGGCCCTTCTCCTGCCACTGCGCCGGGGCGGTGGCGACTGGACTCGATTCGTCCGCTACGCTGACGGCATGCTTGCCGAGCACGAGTTCTTCATTCGCAAGGCAATCGGCTGGGTCTTGCGGGAGGTCGCCAAGAATCGACCGCCGCTCGTGGAGACATTTCTTCGCCGACGCCTGGACTCTGTTTCCGGAGTCACTGTGCGTGAGGGTGTAAAGTATCTCGGCCCCTGTGAACGCGATGTGCTGCTTGCCGGCTACCGCGCCAACTACAAGAGAGGGAAATCTACCCGCCGCCGGGAGAGTTCATCCGGGAGAAGTTGACCCCGTCCGCGGTGTCTGGCCCGAGGCTCCAAGGCGACGTAAAATATTGATTCGACTGATGATGCGCGTCTTATACAGTCATATTCTTCAGTCCGTCTGGGAAGGCACGCCTCTTGCTCTCATCATCGTCGGTGCCCAGGACAAGCACTTGGATCCAGGATGCGCCGCCGAAAGGAGAAGACAGTGACCAATTCTCTGACCTACACCACCCCTCGGCGCTATGCCGCTCGCGTGCTGATCGCCGAAGACAACCCCGTTCACCGCAGCCTCGTCCGCAGCCTACTGGAGCAAATGGGCTGTGATGTCGACGCCGTCGGCGACGGCCACGAGGCCGTCGAAAGCTACTCGACCGCACACTACGACATCATCCTCATGGACTGGCGGATGCCGAAGCTCGACGGTGTCTCGGCCACTCAGGAGATTCGTCGCATAGAAAAGACAAAGGCGACGGCAAGCGACGACTCGCGAATCCCCATCATCGCGCTCACCGCACACGCACTCCCGGGTGATCGCAACCGCTGTCTGAGTGCCGGTATGGACGACTATCTGTGCAAGCCCGTTTCGCGCCGCAACCTCGATCTCATCTTGTCGAAATGGGCGAGCCCGGGTGATGCAAGCGGCGGGCGGCAGGTGCCCGGACACGAAGGCGAGGCCGAGTCTCCCGACGCCGACTCCATCCTCGACATGTCACAGATCGAGGAGCTAGCGGCTATCGAGCGGGATGGCGCACCCGGGCTTGTGTCTCATCTCATCGACACCTATCTCGGAGACGCGCCGGCCAAGCTCACGCTGCTCAAGACCGCTGCGTCTGAAAACGACCTGCTCGGAGTGCAAGTGGCGACACACTCATTCAAGTCCGCCAGCAGCACCGTCGGTGCCCATCGCCTCTACAAAATGTGCAACGCTCTCGAGCGCGATGCCCGCTCCGGGGTCGTCGAGAACCTCATCCAGCGCGTCGACGGAGT
>JAOTUP010000150.1 GCA_029863825.1 Acidobacteriota bacterium
TCTTCCCTCCCGCCGCTTCCGCGCTCTTGCCGGTCCGGATAGGAACCGGCCCCGCCGCCGAGCTCCTGCTCACCGGTGAGAGCTGGACGGCGGAGCGCGCACGAGAATGCGGCCTGGTCAATCGGATCTGCCCCGACGGCTCACTCAACGAGTCGCTCAGCTCCTGGCTCGAAGCCGAGTTCCTGCCCCGCTCCCCTGCCGCTCTCCGGCACGCGGTGCGAGCCGCTCGCCGACGCGCCCAGAAGGCGCTCGACATCGATCTCCCGGCGCTCGAGCGTCAGTACATCGACGAACTGATGACGGAGCCGGACGCCGAAGAAGGCATCCGCGCCTTCCTCGAGAAGCGCCAGCCTCATTGGTCGAGCGACAAGGAGCTCGCGTGAAGCCCGAACTCGAGAAGCTCGTCACTCGGGCTCGCACCCTGTTTGACGATCTCGATCTCGAGGCGGTGCGCTCCTGGAAAAACGCGATGCCGGACCGCAAGGCGATCGGCCACCTGCCAGTGTGGGCGCCACGAGAGCTCATCTGGGCTGCCGGCATGCTCCCCGTGTCGGTGTTGGGAGGCGGCGATCGCCTCGAGATCATCCGCGGCGACGCCTACTTCCAGAGCTACATCTGCCACTTCCCCCGCAGCACCGTCGAGTTGGCTTTGAGCGGCCGGCTGGACGCGTTGGATGGCATGCTGTTCCCGTCGATCTGCGACGTCATCCGCAATCTCTCCGGTATGTGGCAGATGCTCTTTCCCGATCTCTATGTGCGCTATCTGGATCTGCCACAGAACTTCGACCTCGAGGTCGGAGGCCGCTTCTGGCGTCATGAGCTCGAGGCACTGATGAGAGATCTGGAAGCGCTCGCGGGGCGCCCGATCAGCGAAGACGATCTCAGGCTGAGCATTGCCGCCTTCGCCGCCAACCGCCACGCCGTCCACCGCCTCTACCAGGCACGGAGCCGCGAACCCTGGTTATTCCCCGCCGACGAGATGTACATCGTTCTTCGCGCCGGCTGCGTTCTGCCGCCTGACGAGCACACGGAGCTCGTCGAACGCTACCTCGAGCTCGCGCCCGGCGAGGCCGAGCGGCAGCGCCAGGACCGAAGCCGTATCGTCGTCGCCGGAATGTTCTGTGAGCAGCCGCCGCTGGGCCTTCTGCTCACCCTCGAGCGCGCCGGTTGCTTTATCGTCGATGACGATCTTTTCCTCGCTCTTCGCTGGCCGGAGATCGAGGTCGAAATCACGGACCCGCCACTCGACGGCCTTATCGAGGCTTTCCTGCGCCAGGGCGCGCTCTCGGCGTCGGTCTATCAGCCCGACGGCAAACGCGGCGCCTGGCTCGTCGAATCGGTTGAGCGCAATCACGCCGAGGGCGTCATCTTCTGCGCTCCCAGCTTTTGCGACCCGGCACTCCTCGAGCAGCCGATGCTCGTAGCCGCACTCGACGAGAGCAGTGTGCCGCACACGCAGTTCAAGTACTCCGAGGATACCGGCCAGTTCGCAGCTATCCGCGAGCAGGCGGGCACTTTCGCCGACTCGATTCGTCTCTGGGGCGAGGCATGACCTGGAAGCCTCGGAGCACCCGACAACCGAACGGAGCCGCACTCGAGGCTTCGAGCATGGACCCGACCCCTCGCTTTTCCAACCGGCGACCCCGACATGGGGTTTCCTCCCACGGTGCGAGCGTCGCCGGCGCCACGCGGTTGAACAGCCAGCGGCAATTCTGCCACGGAGGCGCTTTTCGTGCCTGACGTCGCGCCCAGCCAAAAAGAGCAGAGCATGCTCCTGCAGAAGGAGATGATCAGCGGCCACTACGACGCCCTGGCGCGCGCCAAAGACGAGGGCAAGAAAGTCGTTTATACCTTCGTTCCCGGCAATCTCACCGAGCTCATGCGCTCCTTCGACATCCTGCCGAACCTCCCGGAGATCAATGCGCTCCAGTCCGGCATGCGCAAGCTCTCCGGCGGCTACATCAGCGAGGCCGAAAAACACGGCCACAGCGAGGACGTCTGCACGTACGTCAAATGCGACATCGGCATGCTGAAGAAAGGCAACATCGGTCCGACCGGCGTCAAGCTCCCGGAGCCCGACCTGCTACTGCTCTCCTACACCGGTTGCTTCACCTTCATGAAGTGGTTCGAGCTGCTGCGCCAGGAGTACGACTGCCCGGTGGCCATGCTCCACATCCCGTATCAGGGCGACGGCAAAGTGCACGATCACTACCGCGGCTATGTGATCGAACAGCTCGAAACCGAGGTCATCCCGAAGCTCGAGGCGGTCACCGGCCGCGCCTTCGACCAGGACCGTCTGCGCGCGAGCCTTGCGCTCTCCGCCGCCGCGGAAGACGACCTCGTGTACGTGCTCGAGAGCGCCCGCCACCGGCCGTCTCCGATCGACGCCTATTTCGGTGGTGTGTACTACATCGGCCCTATTTTCTCGGCCTTCCGCGGCACCGAGGAGGGGGCGGCCTACTACCGTGCTCTGCGTCGGGAGATCGATCAGCGTGTAGCGGCCGGCCAGGGTCCCGTCACCCCGGAAGGTGAGCTCGAAACCGAGCGCTTCCGGCTGGTCATCGAGGGTCCGCCCAACTGGACCAGTTTCCGGGAGTTCTGGAAGATGTTCTACGACGAAGGAGCTGTCGTGGTGGCGTCCACCTACACCAAGGTGGGCGGTCTCTATGACCGCGGCTTCCGGCACGATCCCGACAACCCGCTTGCAACACTCGCCGATTACTGCATGGGCTGCTACACAAACCTCAGCCTGCCGGCGCGGGTCGATCTCGTGGAACAGTACGTTCGTGACTATGCAGCCGATGGTTTTCTCATCAACTCGGTCAAGAGCTGCAACTCGTTCAGCGTCGGGCAACTCCTGATGCTTCGCCAGCTCGAAGACCGCACCGGCTTGCCCGGCGGTTTCATCGAGAGCGATCTCGTCGACCCGCGATATTTTTCCGCTGCCAACATCAAGAATCGGATCGAAAGCTATCTGCAGATGATCGAGCAGAAGCGAACCGCCGGCCCGGCCGCCTGAGTCAACGATGGACGTTTGCGTCGGCATCGACCTCGGCTCGACCACCACCAAGGCGGTGATCCTGGATTCCTCTCAGCGCGAGATCGGCCGCGGCATCACCAACAGTCGCAGCAACTACGAGGTTGCCAGCTCGATCGCCCGCGAGCAGGCTTTCGTCCAGGCGCGATTCAATCTCACCCACCAGGCGCTGTCCGAGGACTCGCGACTCGCCGATCTCGAGGAGCGTTTCCTGCCGGTTCTCGAGCGCAACTTTCGCATCCAACACTATCTGGAGCAGCTGCAACGGTTGGAAGCGGCACTTCTCCAGGCCGCCGTTGCGCCGCGTCACCGTGACCAGCGGCGAAACATCGAGCCGGTTCTCGAGACCATCCTCGCGGCGATGGCCGGCCGCGCGCCAGCCCTCTTCGGCGCCCTGGCGGTGCGCAAGAGCGAGTTCTTCCGCGATCTCGCCGCCGCGGACTATATGCAACTTGCCGAAGAGGCAGCGGATCCCAAGGGGGTGACGTTCGATACGCTTTCGAGCCTCTTCGACCAGGCGATACTCCCGGTCGAGAACACCGGTGGCAGCAAAGCCCTGGAGGCGCTCATCGACAGCGCCCTGGACACGACCCTCGTCGCGCTGGCGACGCGCCTCAGCAACGACATCGAACTCTTGCGTCGCGCCGTCGAAACGGCGCGCGCCGTGCGTATCGACGAAGTAGCCTCGGTCGGCACCGGATACGGACGACAACGCCTGCCGTTCCCCAAGGAACAAATCCGCAGCGAGATCCTCTGTCACGGACTGGGCGCCCACACCATGTTTCCCGACACCCGCACCGTCCTCGACATCGGCGGCCAGGACACCAAGGCGATCCAGGTGGATGAGCGCGGCATCGTCACCAGCTTCCAGATGAACGATCGCTGCGCCGCCGGCTGTGGACGCTATCTGGGCTACATCGCGGATGAGATGAACCTCGGTGTCCACGAGCTCGGCCCGCTCGCCCAGCAGTCGACCTTCCACGTCAAAATCAACTCCACATGCACCGTCTTCGCCGGCGCCGAACTACGCGAACGCCTTTCGTTGGGCCAGCGGCGAGAGGACATCCTCGCCGGCCTGCATCGGGCCATCATTCTGCGTGCCATGTCCCTTCTGGCGCGCTCGGGAGGCATTTCGAGCGAGTTCACCTTCACCGGCGGCGTGGCGAGAAACCCGGCGGCCGTCGACGCACTGCAGCATCTGGTGAACGACAACTACGGCGAGCAGGAGATCAACATCTCACCGGAATCGATCTTCACCGGTGCTCTCGGCGCCGCCCTGTTCGCCCATCGAACGGCTCGGGAGGCGGCGTGAGCTTCGAGGCGAAGAACGGATCGGCAGCCGATCGCCTGACGACGGCAGGCATCGACGTCGGGTCGAGCGCGGTCAAGGTGGCGGTGCTGCGGTCCGCCAACGAGTCCGGGACCGAAGTGCTCGCCTTGCGCGGCGACCGCATTCGCCGGCGCGACCTCACGCGCGTGATCGACGAAACATACTCCGTGGCACTCGACGAGGCAGGTGCCCGATCGGATGACGTCGCGTACGTCGCCAGTACCGGTGAAGGCGAGCTCGTGAGCTTTCGCACCGGTCACTTCTACGGCATGACGACGCACGCACGCGGCGCCACATTTCTCGAGCCCGAGGCGCGTGCCGTCCTGGACGTCGGGGCACTGCACGCTCGCGCCATGCGCATCGACGAGCGCAGCAAGGTGCTCTCATATCGCATGACCAGTCAGTGCGCCTCGGGATCGGGTCAGTTCCTGGAGAACATCTCGCGCTATCTCGGCGTGGCCCTGGAGGAGGTTGGCGAGCTGTCACGTGAGGCCAGGCGACCCGAGACGGTGTCCAGCATCTGCGCCGTTCTCGCCGAGACCGATGTCATCAACATGGTGAGTCGTGGCATCAGCACTCCCGACATCTTGAAGGGCATTCACCAGTCGATGGCCGGTCGGTATATCAAGCTCTTGCGGGCGGTGGGCTGCGACGGCGTCGTGCTGCTGACCGGCGGTCTGGCAGCCGACAGCGGCCTTGCCCAGGCGATGCGTGAGAAAGTGCAGGAGGACGAGCTTGCCATGGAGATTCGAACTCACGGATCATCCGTTTTCGCCGGCGCTCTGGGTGCGGCGTTGTGGGGCGCCTTCCGCCATCGCGTGCTCGAACGACGCGCCTCCACATCTCGCACGACCGGAGACACCGAACAGATGGAGGCACTCGGATCATGAGCGACACGCTGGACCGCGGGCCGGGGGTGCTGGCGAGCGACCGCTACCCGATTCGTGCACTGACGAAAAACGATCTGCGGGCCATCGTCACCATCGACCAGGCCGCCTCCGGACGTCGCCGCACCGAGTACTTCACCAGAATGCTCGAGCGGGCACTCGAAGGCGGCGACGTCCGCGTCTCTCTGGTTGCCGAGCAGGACGCCCGCGTCGTCGGTTTTGTCGTGGCCACTGTCTTCTACGGCGAGTTTGGCATCGCCGAGCCCGCGGCGACCATCGATACCATCGCTGTCGCTCCTGAATGCCGCAGACAGCACGTGGGCGAAGCCCTGATGCGCCAGCTTCGCATCAACCTCGGGGCTCTCGGTGTCACCGCCTTGAGAAGCGAAGTGCCATGGGATGATTTCGAGCTGCTCGCCTTCTTCCGGCGCCAGGGATTCGCTCCCGCCCAGCGGGTGTGCCTTGAACGCGCGCTCGATCCGACCGCACCGGAAAGGTGACCCGCGATGAGCACTCCCGAAGAAGAACACCTCGTCT
>JAOTUP010000151.1 GCA_029863825.1 Acidobacteriota bacterium
GCATCTCGACGACGAGGGACTCATGAAGAACACCCTGACGGCGCTCACGTCGGATCACGGCGAGTCGCTCGGCGAGCATTACTACAATTTCGATCACGGTCGCTTCGGTTTCCAGACCTGCGTGCGCGTACCGCTCATCCTTCACTACCCCGGGGTCTTCCTGCCGCGAGTGGACGAAAACCCGGTCGAGCTCATCGACCTGGCCCCCACCTTCCTCGAAGTGGCGGGTGTCGAGCTCGCAGAGGGCCGGTGGATGCAGGGAACCTCTCTCTCCTCGCGCCTCGTGGACGGCAGCGGGTCCGAGAGCGCGGCGGCCTTCGCTTTCTCCGAAGCGGGATATGCGCAGGACGAAAAGTGGCAGCGCATCGTCCGCGACCGCCGCTACAAACTCGTCGAGTCCAGAGAGGGTGGCGAGCAACGGTGGATGACCGGTGAGGTCGGTAAGCGCTTCGCCCTCTACGACCTCGAAAACGACCCCGAAGAAACGAAAAACCTCGCGGACGAGCGACCCGAAGAGCTCGACCGCCTGCGCAAGGTCCTGCGGCGCTGGCTTCGTGAGGATTTCGACGCGCTCGTGGACACGGACGCCACAGGAGCCGGCGGGCGCGAGATGGGCGAAGACACGCGCGAGCAGCTCAAGGCGCTCGGATATCTGAACTAGTCGACCTCTCGCGGGCCCGCGGCGTCACGCGGCTGCCGACGGATCGCTCTGACAGTGAGTCCTCCGCGCCACTCGACACAGTACGCTGATGAGGCCTGTCGCCTTCAACCGACTCTACGCAACCGGAGGCTTCCCCACCGGACACCGCACGGCCGTGATGACGAAAGTTGGCGACCGTCCTGGGAGACTCCCGAAACGCCATCCCCACTGGGGATAGCTGTCGCCGAACATTCACGCCTGGACTACGTAGTGACTTCATAGGGCATCAGCCTCGGGAGGGAAAGCACTGTCATGCCGAAAAAGAAGCGCAGTCGCAAAGTCTGGATATGGGTCGGCCTTGTTGTCGTGATACTGGCCGTCGTCGGAATCCTCATCGCGCGAGGCAGGCGCGAAAAGCCGCCGGAAGTCACGACCGAGACGATCGAAGAAAAGACTCTCGTCTCGAAGGTGAGCGCCAACGGGGCGCTCGACGCCCAGCGCAAGGTCGACTTGTCGGCAAATGTCATGGGCCAGATCGTCAACCTGGCAGTGCGCGAAGGCGACCGCGTCGCCAAGGGCGACTTCCTGCTGCAAATCGACCAGACGCAGCTCGAAGCCACCGCCGCCGGAGCGGCCGCCTCACTGAATGCGCTGTTTCATGATCGTGATGCCACTCGCGCCTCGGCTGTCGACGCCCAGCGCACTCTGGAGCGCGCCCAGCGGAGCTTCGACGACGAGCTCATCCCGATCTCCGAGCTCGACCGCGCCCGCACCGCGCTCGACGCAGCCGAGGCTCAGGTACAAGCCATCGAGCAGCGCATTGCTCAAGCTCGGGCCACCCTCGCCGGGGCACGCGACACGCTGTCGAAGACGAAAATCGTGGCGCCGATTGCTGGCACCGTCACGCGACTGCCAGTCGAGGAGGGCGAGGTCGCGGTGATTGGAACGATGAACAACCCCGGCACGGTGCTGATGACGATCTCGGACATGAGCGTCGTCGAAGCGGTGATGGAGGTCGACGAGACCGATATTCCGCAGGTCCGCCTCGGTCAGGTCGCCGAAGTGACGATCGACGCCTACAACCAGCACGTCTTCGACGGCATTGTCACCGAGGTCGGATCGAGTCCCATCGAAACCCTCACCTCCGAAGCAGTCAACTTCGAGGTCAAGATCCAGCTCCGCGAGCCCCCCGATACCGTGCGCCCGGGCTTCTCCTGCTCGGCCGACATCATTACCGACACCAAGGAGAGCGTGCTCGCGGCTCCCATCCAGTCGCTGGTCGTGCGCGAGAAACCGTCCGAGAGCGGCGGCAAGGTCACAGACGAAGAAGGCGTTTACGTCTACGAAACCGACGAGGGCAATCCGGCGTCCGGCACTGCCCGCTTTTCCGCCGTCGAGACCGGCATCACCGGCGAGACCGAGATCGAGATCGCAACAGGCCTCGAGAAGGACGACGAAGTCATCACGGGGCCCTTCCGCGTTCTGCGCGAGCTCGAAGACGGCGATTCTGTGAGCCGAGCGAAGGAGCCGGAGAAGGAGAGCTAGCGTGCCGTCTCCGGTAAGCGCAGATTCCAGCCTCGCAGGGCGAGTGCAGCGACGCCAAGCCACGGGTTTCGACACGAATCGCTGACCAACATGGAGACCCTCTACATCGCCGTTCGCGCCCTTAGGGCCCACAAGCTGAGGAGCTTTCTGACGCTCCTCGGCGTGATCATCGGCGTCATGACGGTCGTCGTTGTCGTCTCGATCACCAGCGGCCTCAACCGTTATGTGGCCGAAGAGCTTTTTCAGCTCAGCCCCGACGTCCTGATTTTCACAAAATTCGGGATTATCACCGACCGCGACGCCTTCCTCGAGGCGTTGCGGCGCAAAGATCTGGATCGGGATGACCTGACGGCAGTAGAGCGCCTCTGCCGCGATTGCGGCTCAATCGGTGCCAGCGTTCAGAACCAACTGCCTGTCAAACGCGACAGCAAGCGACTCTCGCGCGTCTCGGTCCAGGGGTCGACTGCCAACCTCGCCGATCTCAACAACCTCGAACTCGAGACAGGTCGTTTCTTCAGTCCTTCGGAGGTGGACCACTCGGCGCTGGTAGCAGTCATCGGATCAGACGTGCGCGACGAGCTCTTCGGCCGCCTCGATCCGATCGGCCGCAAATTCACCGTCGGCGGCAATCCGCTCAAAGTCGTGGGGCTGCTGCGCAAGCAGGGAACGGTTCTCGGGCAGAGCCAGGACAATCAGCTGTTCATGCCGCTCTCGACTTACGAGCGATTCTTCGGCAGCCGACAGAGCCTCAATATCTTCGTCCGGCCGGCCGGCGGCATGACTCGTCTCGCTGCCGTCGAGGACGAAGTGCGGGTCATCCTGCGCGCCCGGCGGCACACGCGGTTCGAGGAAGACGATCCATTTGGCGTAGTGACCGCGGCGGCGGCTCAGAACATGTGGCGCAGCATCTCGGCAGGTGCCTTTTCGCTGATGTTTCTCGTGTCCGGGATCTCTCTGGCGGTCGGCGGCATCGTCATCGCCAACATCATGCTCGTTTCCGTGGTCGAGCGAACTCGCGAGATCGGCATTCGGCGGGCCACTGGTGCGAGGAAACGAGACATCCTGATGCAGTTTCTGGCCGAGGCGGTGATCTTGGGCGGCGTTGGTGGGGCCATCGGAGTCGGCCTCGGGATCGCCATTGCCCGCGGCATCTCGACATTCTTCCCGCTACCGACTCTCGTACGACCGGAGCTCGTCGTCGTCGGTCTCACGCTGGCACTGGTTACCGGAGCGTTGGCCGGGTTCTTCCCGGCACGCAAGGCGGCGTCACTCCCTCCGGTCGAGGCGCTGCGCTATGAGTAAGCGACTCATCCGTTTGCTTAGTCGCGGACTTCTCGATAACGCGACCTTCGCAGCGCGCGCCTTGGTGTCGAGCAAGCTGCGATCGGTGCTGACGCTGCTGGGCATCGTCATCGGCGTCGCCACCGTCATCGGCATGGTGTCGATTATCGAGGGCTTCAACAACAACGTCGTTTCCAGCTTTCAGCGCTTCGGCTCGACTCTCGTCCAGTTCCAGAAGTTCGACCCACAGTTCGGCCCCGGCGACGCACAGCAGCGCGAAGAGATGCGCCAACGCGAGAATCTCACTCTCGAAGACGCCGAAGCACTGAAGCGCCTGTGCCCGTCGATGAAGGCGGTCTCTCCCGAGCGGTACTGGTTCGGCGGCGGCGGCCGCGACGTCCCGCCGATGGTCAAGTATGCCGGTCTCGAGGCCTCCCCTGACACGATCGTCGGCGTCATCGAGGACTATCAGGAGGCCAATAACCACTTCGTCGTCGAAGGCCGGTTCATCGGCGACGGCGATCATCGAGCTGGCGCCAACGTGACGGTTCTCGGGTACCTCGTCGCGGAGACGCTCTTCCCGAACACCGACCCGCTGGGCAAGAGGGTGCAGATCGGCGCGCGACGCTATGCCGTTATCGGAATTATGGAAGAGCAGCCCGCGACCTTTTTCGAGTCGACTGACCGCCACGTGTATCTGCCCCTCTCGACCTTCGACTCTCACTTCCCGGCCATCAAGCGCACCACCGGCGTCAACATCGCTACCGTCCCGAAACGCCCGGAATGGGTCGGGCGGATCCTCGACGAGGGTACTTCTGTGTTGCGCGCCCGCCGCGGCGTCCGTTTCGACGAGCCGAACGACTTCGGCATCCTGACGCCCGACCGGATGATCCGTAACTTCCAGGCGGTCACCGGCGGCATCACTCTGGCGATGATCGCCATCTCCTCGATCGCACTCCTGATCGGCGGCGTTGGTGTGATGAACATCATGCTCGTCACCGTCACCGAGCGCACGCGTGAGATCGGCGTGCGCAAGGCAGTGGGTGCGATTCACGGCGACATCATCGTCCAGTTCCTGACCGAGGCGATGACGCTGTCGGCGATCGGCGGAGCGATCGGCGTCGGGCTTGGCTACCTCATCTCCGTCGTCGTGCGGCAAGTGAGCCCACTCCCCACCTCGACACCGATCTGGTCGGTCCTCCTGGGCCTCACCGTGTCGCTGTCGATCGGCCTCTTCTTCGGCATCTACCCGGCCTGGAAGGCTGCCCGCCTGGATCCGATCGACGCACTCAGGTACGAATAGGCCGCCAGCAGGGGCTCCGCCACGCCGCATGATCCCGCCGTGGCGTATGATCCAGGCGCCGCCTGCAGCGAAAACTCGAGCGCATCCAAAACATGTGTGGCATAGCCGGAATCTTCGCTTTCGACGGACCCGACGATCGCCACACCGACATTGTCCGACGGATGATGTCGACGCTGGTCCACCGCGGGCCCGACGGTGAAGGGCTGGTCTCGAGCGGACCCTGCACGCTCGGCTTCCGGCGCCTGGCCATCGTCGACCTCGAGGCAGCGGCCCCACCTTTTTCCAACGAAGATCAGTCGGTCTGGTCGATTTGCAACGGCGAGATCTACAACAGCCCCGGACTCAGGCGTCGACTCGAGGAGAAGGGGCACCGACTGGCAACGCGGGTCGACACCGAGGTCATCCCCCATCTCTATGAGGATCTCGGCCAGAACCTGGTCGACGAGCTCAACGGCATGTTCGCCCTCGCGGTATGGGACGAACGCCGCCAGACGCTCTTTCTTGCTCGCGACCGGGCTGGGGAAAAGCCTCTTTTCTACTGGCACGACGATAAAGAGCTCGTTTTCGCGTCGGAGTTGAGAGCTCTTTTGGCTCATCCGCGCATTCCGCGCGAGCTCGACCCGGTGGCGTTGCGACGCTATTTGCTGCACGGCTTTTTCCCTTCACCGCTCACGCCCCTCGCTGATATCCGCAAGCTGCCTGCCGGCAGCTCTCTGACGGCGAACGCGGGCAGGATTGTCCCCACACAGTACTGGGACCTCGCCGAGTTCTTTCGCCCAGACCGGATCGTCAGCGGGAAGCCGGAGCAGCTGGCGGACGAGCTCGACGAGTGCCTTTCGACAGCGGTCTCCGAAAGACGACGCAGCGACGTGCCGGTCGGTGTTTTTCTGTCGGGCGGCCTCGACTCCTCGACGATCCTCGCGTACTACGCAGAGCAACAGGGACCTGGTGTGCCGGTGTTCAGCCTCGGACACGACGATCTGGACTTCGACGAGGCACGAT
>JAOTUP010000152.1 GCA_029863825.1 Acidobacteriota bacterium
CTTCGAGGACCACCGTGTGCGGCAGGTCCTGGCCGGCGCTGCCGGCCGGGACGGAGGAGACGTCATCAGCGCCTTGATCCACGAGGCGATCGAGTTCAGCGACGCGCGGCCGTGGCCGGACGACATCAACCTCGTCGCGATCACGCGGAGAGGGTCGGGGCCAACACGAGGCAAGGCACGACCATACGGACCACCTGTGAGCGATCAGGGAAGGAGAACGGAAGATGACCGAAACCTCGACCAGCAAGAGTGAATGGAATGTCATGGCCTACTTCGCCGGGGACAACAATCTCCAAGAGGAGATGGTAGGGGCGCTTCAGCAAATCCAGGAGCAAGAAGCGGATGATTGGATTCGGGCTTTCTGCCAGTTCGATCCGAGCGCCATGGGTATCCCTACCCAGCGCTACGCGTTCGTGAAGCTCAAGAAGCGCCTCATCCCTTGCCGCGGGAATCGCTTGCGTCCTGAGGACTTCCTCGTCGAGCCCCCTCCCGAGGAAGCGCTTGATGAGACAAACACCGGCAATCCCGGAGCGCTCGGTGGCTTCGTCAGTTGGGCCGTAAACGAAAAGAAGAAGCTACGAGAGAGCGGCAAGGAGATCAAACCGGGAGGATCGAAGTTCTCGGCGGTCATCCTCTCGGGGCATGGCAGTGGCTCAACCGAGGATTTTCTGCTGATGGACGAAAACGCCGAGGACTCGCTCTCTATCGACGAGTTGGAGAAGGCTCTAGCCTGGGCTAGAGTGCTGTTGAGGCAGAAAACTCACTCGCCTGGCCTCTCCGAAGAGCAGTCTGGCGTCCGGCTGAGAAGTCGAAGAGACGCGATCAAGACCAGGGAGGAGTTTGCGAAGCTTGCCCGCAAGGAAAGAAAGAGGGGAATCGGGCTCACCTACGGGGAGTTCCGCGAGAGGCGTCTGGAGGCGCTGATGAGGCAAGGCATCGAGCCGCCTGCCCATCTGCCGTTGGCCGGCAAGATCGATCTCCTCGGAATGGACGCCTGCTTCATGAGCATGGCGGAGGTCTGCTACCAAATCCGCGAGCACGTGGATCTGGCAGTCGGAGCCGAAGGCTACGAACCTGCCGCCGGCTGGCCGTACCACCGAATCCTCAAGCGAGCCTTGGCGAAACGAGAGAATATCCGTGACAACGCGAGTGCCAGCGCCCCGGACCGCCCGCTGACACCAGACGAGGTCGCCCAGTCGATCGTCGAACAGTACATCTCCTTCTATTCGGACTATGACAGGACCGTAGGACTGTCGGTCGATCTTTCCGCCCTCCACGTGAGCAACATGGGGGAGTTGAAAGAGCCGCTCAAGGCACTCGCAAGCACCCTACTCGCCGCTCTCGGAGAACCTCCCCTCGTAAACTCGATTCTGCTGGCCCACTGGCACGCGCAGACCTACAAGTTCGACCAATTCGTCGATCTGCGTGACCTGTGCGTACAGTTGCGGAAATTCCTTCCCGACGATGGTGGGCTGGGCTCCGAGGTGCGTTGTGCATGCAAGACGATCATCGACAGATGGCACGAGTGGGTGCTCGTTTCAGGCTGCTCCGGGCCCGCATACCAGCACTCTCATGGCCTGTCGATCTACATGCCGTGGGCTACGGTGGAGAAGTCCTACGAGTGCCTCGAGCTGGCGGAAGATACCGGTTGGTACGACTTCTTGGTCGAGTATGAGGAAAAGACGAGGCGCCCCCCACGGGAACAGCTCAAGCTGCGCGAGGAAGAGGCGCTCAAGGTCCGGGAGGAGAAGGACCTCAAGCTACTGGAGAAAGTGGGCTCGGTCCTCAGCCACGTGAACCGGCGAGGGTTCACTGAGCGCACGCGTCGCGAGGTGATCGACGAAACGGGCGCTTTGCTCGGCGACCATAAGTACGGGCGCACCACCAAGTACGGCCGGACAACGAAGTTCGCCGAAGACCAGGAACGTGCGACGAAGAACTTTTCACCCATCCACGGAGCCGTGATCGTCGAGTTCAAGCCGGACGGAGAACAGAAGATTGTCTGGCCGCGGCCGGTGAAGGGCCGTGAGAAAACTCCCGAGAGCTCTCTGGAGGCCACCGGGTGACGCTGAGCCGATCGAGCCCTCCGAGGCATGCTCGATCGGGTAGGAGAGCTGGGCTGCTTCTCGCGCTAGCTTTCTCGCTGCCCGGGCCAGCGAACGCTCGTCAAGATCCAGGGCCCGCGTCCTCTCAGGCGCTGCCCTTGCTCGCAGAGGCGGACGCGCTCGTCGCGCTTCACGAGCGTTCGGCAAGCGAACGAGCCGTGGAGCTCTACGAGCGCGCTCTGGAGATCTGGGAGCGGGAGGGAGAGCACCTGCGAGGGGCGCAAGCCTCGGAGCGAGTAGGAACACTGTTCCTGCGAGCCGGCGCACTCGAGGCCGCGCTGGCGCACTTCGAAAGGGGTCTCAGTCTCGCCCGAGCTACCAACGATGAGGCCCTCAAGGTCCGCCTGCTCGCCCAGCTTGGCCAGGTCACGGTGCTACTCGGCGACCACGAACGCGGGTCGGAGCAGTGCTTCGAGGCGCAGACCTTGGCCGTGGAAAGCGCTGCTCCCGCCGGCGAGGCGATCGCGCTCGACTGTCTCGGGGAGGCCGAGTACCATCGCGGCGACCTGTCCGCCGCGCTCGGCTACCATGGCCGCAGTCTGGCCCTGTGGCGCCAAGTTGGAGACCGGCGCGGGGAGGCCGACGCGCTTCTCGATCTGGGTTCCGTCTTTTCGGATCTGAGCGAGCCGCGACGCGCCGGCGAGCACTTCGAGAGGTCGCTCGCGCTGTGGCGCCAAGTCAGCGATCGTCGTGGTGAGGCGCTCGCCTTGGTGGGGCTTGCGCGCCTGTACGACCGTACCGCGGACTACCAGACGGCGCTCAACGTCGCTCGCGAGGCGTTGGCGCTGATCGAGCCGACGGGCGACCTCACGTGGCAGGCCAGCGTCCAGATGACCATCGGCTCGGTCTATGAGCACCTCGGTGAGATCGAGACCGCAGCACGATACTGGCGCACCTCGCTCGAGCTCTATCGCCGCGCCGGTCTGCGAGTGGCCGAGGTCGACGTGCTCATGTGGTTGGGACATCTCGAACACGCTGCGGGTAACGACGAGGTGGCAGTTGAGTACTTGAACGAAGCGCTCGAGCTGAGCCGCGAGCTGGCGAACCCCCGGCTGACAGCCGACGTCCTCGCCTTCCTTGGTCTGGTGCACGCCAACGCCGGGCGTAATGGCGAGGCGCTCCGCCACTACCGCCAGGCGCTGGCGGTCCTCCCCGAGGGAGAGTATCGCCGTTCCGAGGCCTTCGTCCTCAACCAGGTGGCCCGTGTACACGCGGCACAACTCGAGTTCGCCGCAGCCGCGGACCGCGCTCGGCAAGCGATTACTCTCAGCCGGCAAGCACAGGACCCCCTCGGTGAAGCCGCCGGCCTCGAGAACCTGGCTCGCCTCGCCGCAGCCCAGCAGGACCTGGCGACGGCCCAGCAGCACATCGAGGCCTCCTTGGCGTTGTCCGAGTCCCTTCGGGTCGCCGTCGACAGCCAAGATCTGCGCAGCTCGTACCTCGCCGCGATTCAGCCACGCTTCGAGTTGTGGATCGATCTCCTGATGCGGCGCCACACGAGGCACTCCGACCACGACTATGCAGCGGCAGCCCTCCACGCCAGCGAGCGGGCTCGCGCCCGATCTTTGCTGGAAACCCTGAGCGAAGCCCACGTCGAGTTGCGCCAAGACGTCGCGCCTGACCTGCTGACGCACGAGCGGCGGTTGCGGGCGGAGCTCGACGAGAAGGTCGAGCAGATCATGCGGCTCGCCAGTGCCGGTGGCGACCCGGGAGTACGCGACGTGTTGGAAGGCGAGATCGAGGACCTCAGCCAGCGCTACAACCAGCTACAGGCCGAGATCCGCAGCCGCAGCCCGCGCTACGTCGCCCTTACCCAGCCCGATCCCCTCGATCTTCCAGGCATCCGAGAACTCCTCGACCGGGAGACCATCCTCCTCGAGTACTTTCTCGGTGAGGAGCGAAGCTACCTGTGGTTGGTGACCGCCACTGGGATGACCAGCTACGAGCTGCCGCCTCGCGCCGAGATCGAGGTTGTGGCGCGTGAGCTCCATGCGCTGTTGACGGCACGTTTGCCGCTCGCCGAAGAGAGCTTCGCCGAGCAACGCCGCCGCATCAGGACGGCCGACGAGCGTTATTGGCCGGTCGCGAAGGAGCTGGTCCGCATCCTGCTCGAGCCGGTGGCGGACCAGATCGCCGGCAAACGGCTGCTGGTGGTGAGCGACGGAGCGCTGCGCTACATCCCCTTCGCTGCACTGCCGGTTCCCGGGCATGACAAGACCGTGCCCCTGGTGGTCGAGCACGAGATCGTGCATCTTCCGTCGGCCTCGACGCTGGGGCTGCTGCGCAAGGAGACGGCCGGCCGAGAGCAGGCCGACATGGCGGTTGCGGTGCTCGCCGACCCGGTCTTCGAGGCGGACGACCCCCGACTATCCGCGCAGAGAGAGACCGGCGCACCCGAGGACGAGACCCACCGGACGGTGACCCGATCTCTGCGCCAGCTCGGGATGATCCAGGGCGAAAGGCTCGCTGTTCCGCGGCTGGTGGCGACCCGCCGCGAAGCCGAGGAGATCGTATCGCTGGCACCGGTCGGATCGAGCTACGCGGCCCTGGGCTTCGAGGCGAGTCGCGAGACGGCGATGAGCTCGAAGTTGGCCGCTTACCGGATCGTCCATTTTGCTACTCACGGGATCGTCAATGGTGACAATCCGGGCCTTTCGGGCGTGGTGCTGTCGATGGTCGACGATCGAGGCCAGCCCCAGAACGGCTTCCTCCGTCTTCACGACATTTACAACCTCGAGCTACCGGTCGAGCTGGTCGTGCTAAGTGCCTGCAACTCGGCTCTCGGCAAGGAGATTAGAGGCGAGGGGATTGTCGGCCTGGTGCGCGGCTTCATGTACGCCGGAGCCAGGAGGGTCGTGGCGAGTCTGTGGAAGGTCGACGACGAGGCCACCAGCGAGCTGATGGGCGAGTTCTATCGCCACATGCTCTCGGATGGGCGATCTCCAGCGGCGGCTTTGCGCCTGACCCAAATCGAGATGTGGAGGCACAAGCAGTGGAGCCCACCGTTCTACTGGGCAGCGTTCACGCTCCAAGGGGAGTGGCAATGACGGTCCGCAGACAGAAGGGCGCGGCGCTCACTCGCGAGTCGTGGGAGAACCTGCTCTCGTTCCTCGGTCCCGACAGTGAAACGGCGGGCCGCAAATACGAAGAGATCCGCGTCCGGCTGATCCGGGTCTTCGCCTGCCGCGGCGCAACAGAACCGGAGGAGCTGGCGGACGAGACGATCAACCGAGTGGCAAACAAGAGCGGCAGCCTGCTGGATTCGTACGTCGGTGATCCCGCCCTCTACTTCCTGGGAGTGGCACGGCTTGTCCTCCACGAATCGGTGAGGCCCGACCCTGTGGGCCTGCCCATTCCCGAGCCTGATCCCTGGGAGGAGAAGGAGACTCTGGACCAGTGCCTGGAACTCTGCATGGACAAGCTCACACCGAAGAATCGAGCGCTGATCCTCGACTACTACCGCGGGGAGAAGGGCGGCGCCAAGATCGATCGCCGCAGACAGCTGGCGGAGCGGCTGGGAATCCGATTGAATGCCTTGCGAATCCGAGCGCATCGAATCCGCGGCAACCTGCAGGGATGCGTCTCGGAATGCGTCGCCAGCAACGCGGCGGGATGAAATGGAATCCGCTCGAACCTCATGACCAAGTGAAAAGCCTCCAGGGCA
>JAOTUP010000153.1 GCA_029863825.1 Acidobacteriota bacterium
TTCAGCAGTTCCCCAAAAGTCGTCGAGCGTGCGCAGCGCCGAGGCCTCTTCGCTCGGTGACGCAAGGCCCAGGAGCTCCAGGTCTCGTCCCTGAAAGACGAAGGCCAATGCCTCGGTGAAAGCGGTGTTGGGCACACCCTGGAGCATGAAGTGATCGATGTCATTCAACGAGATCGTCTGCTCGACGTTGTGACCCATCTCGTGCACCGCGATGTTGAATCCCTTGTAGTCCATGCCGTCAGGGCCGACGCGGGTGCGAAGATGCGATTTCGCCTCGCGCATACCGGCGCCCCAGGCGTGGCCGGAGCCGCGCGCCGGATCGACGACGATGTTGGCTGCCAGTTCTTTGGCGCGGCTCTCGGAAAAACCCAGGCCGATCAGCAGATTCGGTATGTCCCGCCCGAAGGCCGCAGGCGTTGGATAGCGTTTTCGGGTGATCTCGTCGAGCTGGGCCTCGGTGTAGGCACCGCGAGGGCGGAAGCCGTTGTACCAGATATCGAATGGCTCGAGAGGACGGCCGAGCTGCGCTTTGATGAGTTCCGCCGTGCGCGCGAGGAGGGGAGAGGACAGAATCGTCTCGAACATGTCCTCTACCCTCGCTTCGGGGATCTCCCGGTCCTCGTTGAAGCGGCGCTCGATGAGGCTGGGTGCCGTCGGTGAGTAGGGATCCACGAGTCGTGACGCCCGGTAGCATCCCAACAGCACTTTGTAGCGGGTGTCAGGCTCCGGAGCGCTGGAGATGTCCATTCTCGCGGGTGGGGACTCGTCGACATCGGACACCGCCGCCGCAGACACTTCGTTAGTGAATGGGTTCCAGTCGACATGCGGGTTGTCGACTACGACATCAGGAATCGACTGGTCGACGATTCGTTCCATCACTTTCCGGATCATCTGCTGCTTGGCGAGACCGCCCTCGGCATCGCCGTAGTTCGCCTTGATCTCATCGCGCAGATTCCAGTGGGAGAGGAGCTTCATTCCGGGCGGGAACGGGCGATCTCCGTCGTCGTCGATCAGATGATGCATCCAGATGTTGTATTCGGCGATGTATTGGTCGGCGATGGCGCGGGCCTTGGCGAGCTCCTGCTGGACCGCGGCGGGGACGCGCTTGGCGAAGCGATCAGCGAGTCGGGTTTCGGCCCACTGTCGTCGGCTCCATGACGCGCCTTGCGCGAGACGTTGGTCAAGGGTGGTGACCGGGAAGTTGAGCAACACGACAAATGCCAGTTTGTTGGCGAAGAAATCGTCATCGATGTGGGCCGACGGATCATAGGCGGCGAATGATTCGTCAAAGGGCAAGATCGGGCCGAGATCGAGATCCGACTGCTCACGAAACGCGAGAAGAATCTCGAGCATGTGGCCGTCGAGCTTTTCGAGCAGCTTTTCGTAGCGGCCGAACATGGTGTCGAGCGCTTTCGTATCGCCGGCGAAGTTGCCTCGCACGAACGACGCGAACGCCTGCCGATCACCGTCCTCCTTGCGCCAGAAGTCGGCGATTTGGGCAAGACCACGATGCGCGCGCTCCCGCTGGTGAACCCCATAGGTCGAGACGAGCTCTTCCTCGAGGGCAAGCGTGGCCTCGGCCATCCAGGGAACGGCATTGGTTGCGCCCTCGGCGGATTCCATCGGACCACACGCAGTCAGCGAGAGCATGAGCATCATGACGATGAGACCTCGATTCATGGGTATCTCCTGGGATGAAGGATCGTGCTTTGACTCGGATCGGGGAAATGTGCTCGGCCAACTGTGGAGCGCGTGCGGCACGAGCCGATCGGCCGCGACGGCGGGTGCCTTGCGAGGGTCGGAGCCCCTGCGCTCAGGGTCAGCGATTCTGGGCGAAGGCTACGAGCGCGTCTTCCTCTGTCGCATAGCTGTCGAGAACGCCTGACAGCCGCGTGACCTGCAGCACGGAATCGACCTTCGGGGATAAGCGCGCCAGCTTCAACAGTCCGCCTCGGTTGGCGATCGAAGTGTAGGCGGACATCAGCTCGCCGACTCCGGACGAATCGAGTGCCGTGACTCCGTCGAGATCCAGAAGGATCCGCTGCGCACCAGCGGTCAGGGCACTCTGGATCGCTTCCCGGACGGCTGCGTCACCTTGACCGATCGTAATCGGCCCCGAGATCTCCAAGATCGTCACGTCGCCGTCCTTGCGTTGCGAGATTGCCATTGCCAGACCTCCTTCTTTCTTCGCGCCGCGAGCGCGTCCGCGCCCGAGTGCAACTGCGGTAATCGTATCTCATGTAACCAATTGAGGCGAGGCGGTCCGGGAAGGTCCTGCATCGGCGTTTTCGCTATACTCGACAGGTTCTCAGGATGAAATCAGGTTTTTGGAGGAGGCCTTCGATGGTGACTCTGAGCATGCTTTGGTTACCGATTGTCGTTTCGGCTCTGGTTGTGTTCTTTGCCAGTTTTCTCGTCTGGGCGGTGCTGCCGATCCACAAAAAGGACTGGGGGAGGATCTCCGATGAGGACGCCGTGGTCGCAGCGCTTCGCAAATCCGGCATCAGTCGGGGTCAATACGTGTTTCCGTTCGCCGAGCCCTCGGAGTTCAAGAACCCGGAGGTCAAGCAGAAGCTCGAAGAGGGTCCTCTGGGCATGCTCGTCGTCGGCCACAACGGCGTGCCCAACATGGCCAAAAGCATGGTGCAGTCGTTTGCGCACAATCTGGTGATCGGTGTTCTGGTTGCCTACCTCGCCGCGCACAGCCTGTCGGCCGGAGCCCACTACCTGGCGGTCTTTCGAATCGTCGGGACCGCCGCCATTCTGGGCTACGCGGGAGCCAACGCCATGTATGCCATCTGGTTTCATCGCACGTGGTCGAGCATCGCGAAAGAGACTCTCGACGGCGTCATGTACGGCTTGCTCACCGCTGGTGTCTTCGGCTGGTTATGGCCGCCGTCCTGAGCCGCTCCGCGAGGCCCCAGGCCGACTAGCTCGCGTCGTATCCCGAGCGCGAAACCTGGCGTTGCGCGGCGACGTTCGCCCGACGCAGCTCAGGCGCCGGTCTCGCGGTCAGAGACCTTCCTTGGTCTCGGCGACGACGTGATCGACGACCGCCTTCAAATCCTGCGTCTCGTTCCACACTGCAAGCTGGCGATCGGCGCTGGTCCCACGGTCGAGAATCGTCTCGACGTAGCCGACCTCGTTTTCGATGCCGAGCTCGGACACGACATCCGCCACCATCTCGAGCAATTCCTCGACGAGGTCCCGCAGGGGGACTTCCACGCCGGCGCCGAAATCCAGGAGGTTGCCCTGGATGCCGTGACGTACGGCGCGCCACTTGTTTTCCTCGATGAGATGGTGGCGGTAGCGGCGCCAGGATTGATTTCTGCGGCGCAGCTGATAGAGCTTCGCGATGATCGCCTGGATCAGAGCCGCAATGCAGATCGCCTCGTCGACCCGCGTGCAGATGTCGGTGACTCGAAACTCGAGCGTTGGGAACGTGGGGTGGGGGCGAATGTCCCACCAGATGCGCGTTGCATCGACGATGCAGTTCGTGTCGATCAGGAGCTTGACGAATCGTTGATACTCACCCCAAGACGTGAAGTCGGGCGGCGGCCCCGTACGGGGCATGTTGCCGAAGACGATCGAGCGATAAGACTTGAGGCCGGTGTCGACGCCATGCCAGAAAGGAGAGCTGGTGGAAAGGGCCAGGAGGTGCGGAAGGAAATACTTCGCTTGGTCCATCAGGTCGATTCGCAAGTCCGGATCGTCGATCCCGACATGGACATGCATGCCGAAGACGAGCAAGCGACGGGCGATGTGCGCCAGCTCCTTGCGGTGTTTCAGATACCGTTCATTGGGCGTGATCTCTTGCTCTGACCAGCGGGAGAACGGATGTGTGCTGGCAGCGGCTACGCGGTAGCCATTGGCCTCGGCGACGTCGACGACAGCCTTTCGCAGCCGTACCAGCTCCACGCGAGCTTCCTGCATGGTGTGGCAGATCGTGCTGCCGACCTCGATTTGGGATTGTAGGAACTCAGGCTTGATTTGGTCCTTGAGAACGACCCGTCCCTGGTCGAGGAACTCCTGCACGTACGAGGTCAGCTCGCGGCTGTCAGGGTCGATGATTTGGTACTCTTCCTCGATCCCTATCGTGAAATGGGGCTGACTCAATCGGGATTCTCCCAACAGTTACTTGAACGACGAGCGGCAGTGTAGCAGGCCTACGGGCACGTCGGAGATGCAGCTGTGAAGAGCGACATTGATCAGGCGACCCAAAGAGACTTAGGGTTTACGCATGATGGCGACGTCGGAAGGGGGGGGAACTAGGAGCAAGGGTTTTACGCTGCTCGGCGCGCTCGCCTTTGTCGAGGAGCGCTACGGGGAGGAAGCGAGGTGGAAGCTCCTTCCCGAAGTAGACGAGGAGAGCCGACAGATCCTCACCGGCCCGATCCTTCCCAGTGGTTGGTACCCGTTTCGCGCTCAGGTGGGCCTCTACGAGGCGATCGACCGAGTCTTCGGTGCCGGTGATCTTGCGCTCTGCTGGGAGATCGGGAAGTTCACCTGCGACTACGAGATGAAGAGCATTCACAAGGTCTTCCTCAAGCTTGCCAATCTGGAGCTGTGGATTCGGAGCTCGGGACTCATGTGGGGGCGCTACTACAGCGATGGTCGTCTCGAGGTCGAGGAGATCGACGCGAGCGAGGGGGCGATCCGAATTGTCGACTTCAAACCGCTGAGCAAGGCCTTCTGCTACGACTTCGGAGGGTGGCTTCATCGTACGCTCGAGCTCAACAATCGCCAAAGTGTCGAGGTCGAACACAGCGAATGTGTTCTGGATGGCGCCGGCGCCTGCCGCTACGTCGGCCGCTGGGACCGAGTGGCCTGAAGCACGAGATCTCGAAACCGGCTCTCTCACCCGGGCCTTGCTCCGACGCGTGGGCTCACGCAGGCTCGTCGTAGCAGAATCCTCTGATTGCTTGCGGGCGTAATGTTCGCCCAGGCAGGGAATGATGCCCTGATGGGCCATGGGCCGCCGCTGCAGAAATCAGTCGGCGGCGACTTCTGCATCGTGGCACGCAGATTGCCCTCTTGGAGCCGGAGCCGGAGGGACGCATCAGTGCCAAGATTAGAAAATCACCGACCGACAATCCTTCATGTGTTGACACTCGCACTGCTCGCGGGTCCCTTGGTGGCCGTCGAGAGTCTCGAATTGGGAGTTGCGACGCAGAACGCGACATCGACCACCAGCGGCCAGGGCAGTTACTCCACGGCGCTGAGTCTCACCAACCCGGCGAGCAATGCCGGCCCGGTTCTGGTCCTCTCCTCCTTCTCTTCCAAATCCAACGGCAACGACCCGAAGACGGGCTCCTGGCTGCTCGCACACGGCACACAGGAGAGCCTGGCGCTCACTCGATCCCTCAACGATGGCTCGAAGGATGCCGGGATCGTCAATGCCGTCGAGATCTTCGATGGAGTCGCCGTGGGCGCTTCCCTGAGTCTCGAGCATGCCGACAATAGCGTCACTCGGAACGTCGATACTTACTTGATCACGATGACAGCGGTGCCTCTCACTACCGACGGCGGGATCACTCTCGCCCACGACCGGGATGATCAGGATCCTGACGACGACGGCGCGAGCTTCGTCTTTTCGACCGCATCGACGAGCTATGTGCCGGTCGAGAAGTCGCCCGGGAGCGAGCTCGAGATCTCGATTGCGGTCGCCGATGCGGTGGCGCCACGAGCGGTGTTCGTGGC
>JAOTUP010000154.1 GCA_029863825.1 Acidobacteriota bacterium
TGATGGCGGGCAGCAGATCGGTCGCCAGCCGTTTGAAGGCGACGAGGCCGAACACCACCGCGGCAACCGAGAAGATGAAGACGCTGACCGGTCGGCGGATGGAGAAATCGATCAGTTTCATGGCTGTTCGGTCTCAGGCGATGCGACGGGCTGGCGCGTCGTGCCGCCGTCTGATCGTCATCGGCATCCCGGCTGCCGGCCGCATGACGGTGCCGGGTGCAGGCTCGGCGGTATAGCCGGCCTCGACGTCGAGTTCGTAGCGCTGGCAGATGAGAGCGGTGACGATCTTGGTCTGGACTTGTGCCAGAGGTGCGCCGACGCAGAAGCGGTGGCCGGCACCAAAGGGAATGAAAGCGAAGGCCGACCGATCCTGCGAAGCGCTGGGTGAAAAGCGATCCGGGTCGAATCCTTCCGGGTTTGGCCAGATCTCAGGCAGTCGGTGGGTGGCGAAGGGAGAGACGATGACCATCGAATCCTTGGGGATGCGGTAGCCGCCGATCGTATGCTCGACCAGTGCGATGCGGCTGAAGTTGTAGGCCGGCGGGTAGAGCCGCAGCGTCTCGTTGAGACACCACTCGGTGAACTCGAGCTGCGCCAGATTCTCGGCTGTCGGTACGCGACCGTCGAGTACCGAGTCGACCTCGGCAAAGAGCCGCGTCCTCACCTCGGGCTGCAGAGACAGTCGATAGAAGAGAAAGGTGAGAAGACTCGCGGAGGTCTCGAACCCGGCGTGAAAGAGCGTCAGTAGCTGATCGCGGAGCTCGGCGTCGGAGAACTTCCGGCCTTCCGGTCCGACTGCGGCGCGGGCGAGGGACGAGAGCAGCGAATAGTCTTCGCTGTCGTCCCGACGCTGGCGAGCGATCGCCTCGTACATGATGTCGTCGACCGCTCGAAGAGTCCTCTTGAGTCGTCGAATCTTGCCTAGCGGTGGCAGCTGAAGCGCGATGAGTCGACGGGGCTGACTCGGCCAGTTCTGGCGCATGGATGTGATGAGGTCGGTGAACCGACGACCGATTTCTCCGCGAAACGCCGGTCCGAAGATCCAGCAGCCGATGAGGTACTCGATGATCAGCGTCAGGTCCGGTTCCACGTCGTGAACCGCCCCGGCGTCGGCGATGTCCTCCCACCGGTCGAGGTGCCCGTTGACGACTTCGGCGGTCCACGGCACCTGGGCGCGAATTGTCTGGCGACCGAGGGCATCCTGGGTCGCTCGCCGTTGGTGCTTCCAGGTGTCGCCCTCGCTGGTCAGAAGCCCGGTGCCGAGGGCTTGGTGGAGCACTGCGTAGCGTTTGTTCTTGACGTAGTCCGTGCGATGGTCGACGAGGAATTCCCTGACCAGGTCCGGGTGCGACACGAGGAATGTCGGTTTACGACCGTACATGTAGCGCACGATGCCGCCGTAGCGCTGGGAGACGGCGGTGAAGAAGAGCATCGGGTTGCGACGTAGGTCGCCGAGGCTGCCGAACCAGGGCAGGCCTTTGGGGCCGGGCGGGTCTGGAGCGTACGCGGCGCGCGTCATTGATCGGAGGGGTCGCCGCCGGTCGCCGCCGGCTCGTCCCGGCGGCTGAGCCGCATGTCGATCTCTTGCTCACTCAAGCCGCGAGCTCGCATGAACTCGCGAGCTCTCTCGAGCTCCTCCGGCGACATCTGCGACGGGTCCATGCGACCGGGCCGTGCTTGTGTGTCAAACCCGGGTCCCGTGGCAGGTTCGGTCTCCTGCTGAGAATCGGCTTCGTCCCCAACTCCAGCGAGCCGTGATGCCTCTCGCCCACCGTCGGTCGCCTCATCGAGCGCTTGAATCGGGGTACCGTCGCTGAGGCCGTCCTGGCCCACGACGACAACGCGCTCACCGTCGGCGAGGCCGGCGACAACTTCGACGAAGTCACCTTCGCGAAAACCGAGCGTGACATCCCGCCGTTGGGCGACACTGCCTGCCGCGACGTAGACCGTGTCGCCGAGACTCTCGAGCGACAGCGCCGCCTTGGGAATGACCAGCGTGCCGGTGCGCCGTTCCGTCTCCAGGAAGACTCGGGCAAACATGCCCGGACGCAGCCGCTCGTCCGGGGTGACGTCGAGCGTGACCTTGATCGTGCCGGTAGCGGCATCGATGACCGGGCTGATGCGCAGGACGCGAGCTGCAAATCTCGCACCGGGCCAGGCCTCGACGGTCACGTACGCGTCCTGGCCGACTTCGAGACGCCGGAGTTCCCGCTCGGGCACCTGGATAGGGCAGAGGAGCGGGTCGAAGTCCGAGATGCGGAAGAGGGCGGTGCCGGGACTGACCTGCTGGGCCAGATCGACGTACCGGCTGACGATGCGACCCGAAAACGGAGCGGTGATCTCGGTGTATCCGAGGAGAATCCGGTTGTTCTCATACTGCGCTTCGGCGGTCTCCAGACGAGTGGTTGCCTGCTCGAACTCCTCGGGGCTGATGAGGCGTGTGTCGTGGAGCTTCTTAGCCCTCTCGTGGTTGAGACGGGCTTCTTCGAGGGCGACGCGTGCGATCTCGACGCTCGAGCGCACGTCCATGTCGTCGATGCGCGCCAGAAGGCGGCCACGGCGGACCGTCATGCCCTCTTCGGCTTGGAGCGCAACGAGCGGTCCACTCATTCGCGCCACGATATCGACTTCGTTCTCCGCCTCCAGGATACCGTTGGTCTCGATGTAGGAGGAGATGTCACGCCGCTCGACGACTGCCACCTCGATCGGTACCGCGGCAGCCTGATCGGCGCGATCGCCGCCTCCCGGGAAGCCTTTACCGGACGTGCTGCTGGAACGAGTCCCGGCCCGGGGACGACCGTTGTCCGAATGTGGAGCTTTCGAGTCGTCGCTTCCGCAGCCGGCAGTAAGCAGCACGGGCAGAGCAAGAAGGGCGCAGCGCAGTCGTTTGGTCATGAAGTCTCCACGGGCTCGGGCCGGGCTTCTGCAGTCGGTCGGCGGGGGAAACGAGCGGCGACGGCCACCCGTCTGCCGAAACGAGCGAGATCGTCGATCAGTGAGTAAATGGTCGGCAGGATGATCAGCGTCAGGAAGGTGGACGTCGTCAGTCCGCCGATGATGACCAGTCCGATCGGCGCCCAGTTTGCCGCTCGGCCTTCGACCGAGCCGAACCACTGCGGCAGCAAGAAGGGTGCGACCAGCGGCGTCAGGCCGAGAATCGTCGTCACTGCGGTGATGACGATCGGTCGCAGCCGGTGCTGTCCGCCAAGGATGATGGCCTGATTGCGTTCGAGACCCGTGTGGCGCAAGTAGTTGATGTGGTCGATGAGCACGATGGCGTTATTGACAACGACTCCGAGCAGGATAATGAGCCCGATGAGGGTCATTGTCTCCCACGGCTGATGACCCACCTTCATGGCCACTGCCACGCCGAGGAGCGCGAACGGCACCGAGAGCATGATGGTCAGTGGCTGGCTGAAGCTCTCGAACAGTGCTGCCAACAGCATGTAGACGAGCGGCAGCGCGAAGAAGAGCGCGAAGAGCCCGCTCTGTTGATCCTCTTGCTGCCTTCGGTTCCAACGCCCGAAGCTCCATTCGTAGCCGGGCGGTAAGGGACGCTCTTCGAACATCGCGCTGATCGATCGCATGGCCGCAAAAGACGCGCTCGGACTGGTGGCATTGGCAGAGATGGTCACCATGGCCTGTCGATTCTCGCGCTCGATAGATTGCGGTCCCGTGGTGAGCTCGAAGTCTGCAATCGCGCCGAGCGGCAGTGTGCCGTTAGCGGTGAAGACCGGTACATTCTTCAGCTGGTCGAGTGTTGCACGATCCTCCTCGCGGTACTGCATCACCAGATCGACTTCGCGGTCATCGGTCTTGAAATGGCTGGCCGGGCGGCCGGAAAGCGAATTGGAGACGGTGAACGCGACGTCGCGACTCGACAACCCCGCTTGCAGAACCCGCTCGGGGTTGGCGCGCACACGAATTTCCTGGTCACCGCTCTCGAGTGACGTGTCGATGTCACGGATGTCGGAAATGTTGGCCAGCGCCGCGGCGACGCGCTGACTCAGAAGCTCGAGCACGACGGAGTCGTCCCCCATCAGCTGCACTTCGACGCCCGACGTGCCGTGGCGACCCCGCTCGGTGGCGATCCTCAGGTTGATTCCGGCCTTGACCGGAACCAGGGCGCGGATCTTGTCGCGTGCTTCGGCTGTTGTGAGATCGCTTTTGCTCTCGTCCTTCAGATAGATGTCGAACTGTCGCGTGCGGCGCCAGCTGGCGCGCGAGCGACCGGTGCCGCGGTCGTAATTGTGCGCAATATCGGCGATATCGAGCTCGTCGCGATGACTGTCCAGAAGCGCGTAGATCTCCGTATACAAGGACTCGATCTGTTGGAAGGAGTATTGAGTTGGTGTGTCGACCTTGAGAATCACCTGACGTTCGAGAGACCGCGCCGAGAACGAGCGCTCGATGGTCGAGAACAGATAGAGAGTTGCGGCGAACATCGCCAGGATCGACAGCACGAAGGCAAATCGGTGGTTCAGGGTGAACCGCAAGATTCGTCCGTAAACGCTTTGCATCCGGTCGGTCAGGGTCGTCGGTCGCGCCTCCTGGTTTTTGAGGAGAAAGGCGGCAGCTACCGGTACGACGGTCAGCGCGACGACCAACGAGGCGATCATGACGATACAGACGGTGACGCCGATGTTTTCCATATAGAGGCGAAAGCGTCCGCCGGCGGAGAGAAAGATGAGCGGCAGGAAGACACACATGGTGGAGATCGTCGACGCGAAGATGGGTAGCGCCACCTCGCTGGTGCCGTACAGGGCCGCGTCTCTGGCGTTCTCGCCGAGCTCATTGCGATGGCGGAAGATCGACTCGATGACCACGACCGAGTTGTCGACCAGCATGCCGAGAGCCAGCATCAGACCGGCCAGACTGACCACGTTGAGGGTGATGTCGAGAACGCCTCCCTGCCGCAGGAAGTAGAGCAGAACGAAAGTGGCGACCACCGAGATCGGCATCGCCACGGCAACCAGGAGGGTCGTGCGGAATCGACGCAGGAAGAAAAAGACGGCGAGCACCGCCAGCGCTCCACCGACGAGGCCAGCGCTTCGCAGCTGTCCGAGGCCTTGGCGGACGTCGACCGAGGCGTCCTGGTAGATGCGAACCGCCGAGCCCAGCGCTTCCGGTAGAGCTGCGATCATCTCGAGCTCGGCTTTCACCCGCTCGACGACCGCGAGCAAATTGGCAGTCGAGGTCTTGTTGACGTTGACCGTCACCGCCTCGACGCCGTTGAGGAAGTTGTACTCCTCTTTCTGCGGGAAGGTGTAGCTCACCTCGGCGACGTCACCGAGTCGCAGACCAGTTCCGTCGAGCGGCAATCGCGCGACTTCCTCGGGTGTAGCAAACTCGCCCACCGTGCGCACCAGGAACTTGCGGCTCCCCTGGCGTATTTCTCCGCCGGAGAGATTCACGTTGCTGCGTCGCAGCAGGCTCCACAGGCTGCGTGCGTCGATGCGATGTGCCTGCAGCTTGGCCGGGTCGAGATTGACTTGCAGCTCTGGACTGCGTACTCCGCCGAGCGACACCTGGGCAACACCCTCGAGACGCTCCAGCCGTCGCAGGAGGACATTCTCCGCAAAGTCGTACAGCCGCTCCTCGGGCCAGGCCGCGCTCAAGTCGAAACGCAATACCGGGATGTCTGAAGTCTGGAAGCGGTGGATCGAGATG
>JAOTUP010000155.1 GCA_029863825.1 Acidobacteriota bacterium
CCTCGGCAAGACCGAAGTCGAGGCAGATGGCCTTGGCGTGTCCGATGTGAAGGTAGCCGTTGGGCTCGGGCGGGAAGCGCGTTCTGACGCGCTGGTGCTTGCCGCTCGCCAGGTCGTCCTGGACGATGGAGCGAATGAAATTGGATGCGACGGTCTGTCGCGTATTCTCGTCGCTCATCGGTATGGCCTCTCGAAGTGGTGTTGCGCTGTACGTCTCCGGAGTTGCTCGGGATGCGGGGATTCTACCGGGCCGGCTCCTCTGCCCCCTCTCCTCTTCAGCCGTCGGCGACACGATCCAGCAACGAGAGAGCCCGGTCGATGCGCGCCAGGACTTGCTGGCGTCCCAGGATCTCGAGAACCTCGAAGAGACCGAAACCCACAGCCTTGCCGGTGACCGCGACGCGAACGGCATGGATTATCTGCCCGAGCTTGACGTCGCGCTCTGTGATGAAATCGCGCATGGCCTGTTCGAGAGTTTCCGCGTCGAAATCCACGACGGCTGCCAGGCGTGAGCGAAAGCCGGCCAGGAGCTTCGGCGCATCGGCAGCTTTGACGAGCCGCTTTTCGAATGCCTTTTCGTCGTAGACGAGCCGGTCGTGGGAGACGAAGAAATCGCCATAGTCCAGAATGTCGCCGCCGGCCTTGATCCTGTCGCCGGCGGCGGCGACGATGGCGGCAACCTCGCGGCGCCCTTCGGCATCCACCTCGCAAAGCCAACCGGCCTTCTCGAGAAAAGGCAGGACGAGGTCGACCTTCGCATCGGTCGAGAGCTCGAGCATGTATCGCTCTTGAAACGTCCACAGCTTGACGGGGTCGAAGCTCGCCGGTGAGCGCTGGACGCGGTCGAGCGAAAAGCTCTGAACCATCTCGTCGCGGGTCAGAAACTCGGTCTTGTCGTCGAGAGACCAGCCGAGAAGCAGCAGATAGTTGAGAAGGGCGTCGGGGAGGAATCCGATTTCCTCGTAGAAGTCGACGATTACGGGGTTGAAAGTCTCGGGAGTCACCTCGAGGCCGATTCCGACGGCAATCCTCTCTCCGTGCTCGGCGAGGCGGGCGAAGTCCGCCTGCTTGAGATACTTGTCGAGCTTCCGTTTGGAGAGTTTGGTCTTGCTCCCCGGCTCGGCAACGTATGGGAGGTGCGCGTAGGTGGGGAGGCTGTAGCCGAGGCTTTCGGCAATGAAGATCTGCCGCGGCGTGTTGGAGAGATGCTCCTCGGCGCGGATGACGTGGCT
This sequence comes from Acidobacteriota bacterium, assembly GCA_029863825.1. GTDB lineage: Bacteria > Acidobacteriota > Thermoanaerobaculia > Multivoradales > JAHEKO01 > JAOTUP01. Next base: position 1,233 of record JAOTUP010000155.1, read on the forward strand.
GATCATCATTGCCTGGTCATCGACGACACTCGCCAAATGGTAGAGGCACGAGCCGTCGGCGCGCTGGATCACATGATCCTGCTCGCGGGCCCACTCGAACTCCATCTGACCGCGTATCGCGTCGTCGAATGTGCAGACGCCCGTCCGCGGCATTGCCAGACGAACCACTCCCTGCCGACCCTCGGCCTCGAACCGGCGATTGTCTGCAACCGTCATTGCCGCCCAGCGTCTGCTGTAGACGAAGGTCTGCTGCTCGCGCTGCGCGGCCTCGCGCTCGGCCTGAATCTCTTCAGGCTTTGCGAAGTCGCGATACGCGTGCCCGGAGGCGAGGAGTTTCTCCACCGCCTCCCCGTACAGCTCGTGCCGCTGGGACTGATAGTAGGGACCGTAGTCACCATCGACGACGGGTCCCTCGTCCCAGTCAATGCCCAGCCAGCGAAATCCGTGGAGAATCGGCTCAAGGGCCTCGTCCAGGTTGCGCTCACGATCGGTGTCGTCGATGCGGAGAATGAACCGGCCACCGTGCTTTTTGGTGAAGAGCCAATTGAAGAGGGCCGTGCGGACACCGCCGATATGAAGGTACCCGGTCGGGCTCGGGGCGAATCGCGTGCGGATCATCGGTCGGAGCATAGCGACGAGCGGGATGCGGTGCAAAAGGAGGAGCCGACTCGAGCGACCGAGGCGATGGAAAGGTAAGCGGTCGAAGGCCAGAGAAAGCCAGTCGGGGACTGGGTGGAACGGGAATGGCGGAGAGGGAGGGATTCGAACCCTCGGACCAGGTTACCCCGGTCGCCTGCTTAGCAAGCAGGTCCGTTCGACCACTCCGGCACCTCTCCGCGCGGTCGTCGAAGGGCTGAGATTCTACGGCGGGCGTCGAGGTGAGTCAAAGGCGGAATGAATGGCGCCAAAGCGTAACCGCAGATCATAGCCGTTACGGGTCGTCCCTTCGTGAGCGAAGCGGTTCATTGCGGGACTGCCCCTCGGGACTGTCGTCGCTGGCCGGCTCGAAGCGGTGACCGGATAGGGGGCCAGGGGAGGGTGGCTTCCAGTCACCGCCGGTACCCAAGCTCTCAGGCCCTCAGGCCCTCGCGCTGCCCAAGCCGCTCGGGGTGTCGCTCGCTCGAGCGCGGAGATGCTCTTCGCTCGGACAGCCGCGCGCGGCTGCCATCGAGGGAGCGATGACTTTCACTTCGCCCTCTTACCTCGAGCTCTCACGCCCTCAGGCCCTCACGCCCTCGTCGCGGTACGATTCCGGGATGGACCAGCTGACGAGCACCAACCCGGCCACAGGCGAGAGAATCGCCGCCTATGAAACGCATGGGACCAGCGACGTCGAGACACGCATATCAGCCTCCGCGGCAACCTTCGCGTTCTGGCGCGAGACCTCGTTTCGCGAGAGGCGGGAGCTGATGCTTGGGGCCGCGAGAATCCTGCGGCAGCGGGTCTCGAACTTCGCCGAGCTTATGACCCGCGAGATGGGCAAGCCGATCGTCGAGGCCGAAGCCGAGGTCGAGAAGTGCGCATGGGTGTGCGAGTACTACGCCGAGAACGCAGAGCGTTTCCTGGCGCCCGAAACGGGCGAAAGCGACGGGTCGCAAGCCTTTGTGCGGTTCGATCCGCTGGGGCCCATTCTCGCGGTCATGCCGTGGAACTTCCCTTTCTGGCAGGTCTTCCGCTTTGCCGCGCCGGCGTTGATGGCGGGAAATGTCAGTCTTCTCAAGCACGCCTCGAACGTCCCTGGATGCGCGCTGGCAATCGAGGAGAGCTTCTCCGATGCCGGGTTTCCGAACGGCGCGTTCTCGACGCTTCTCGTCGGCTCGTCGGTGGTTGCAGGACTCGTCGCCGACCCCAGGGTCGCGGCGGTCACACTGACGGGCAGCGAGCCGGCTGGGCGCGCAGTCGCGGCGGAGGCAGGTAGGCATCTCAAGAAGACCGTTCTCGAGCTGGGCGGCTCCGATCCGTTCATCGTTCTCGGCGACGTCGATCCGGTAGCTGTCGCGACGCAGGCCGCGACCGCTCGCTGTATTAACTCCGGACAGAGCTGTATCGCCGCCAAGCGCTTCATCGTCGAGGCATCGGTGGCGGCTGCCTTCGAAGCAGCGCTCGTCGCGGCGATGGAGTGTCTACCGGTGGGTGATCCGATGCAGCGCGGCACACGCATCGGCCCGCTGGCACGCGCCGATCTGCGTGACGAGCTGCACGATCAGGTGGGGCGAAGCGTTGCAGCGGGTGCTCGACTTCTCACCGGCGGTCGTCCAGTCGAGGGACCGGGATACTTCTATCCGCCGACCGTGTTGAGCCGTGTCGAGCCAGGCAACCCGGTCTTCGTGGAAGAGACGTTCGGGCCGGTTGCAGCGGTGACCCGAGCGCGCGACGCAGAGCACGCCGTAGAGCTTGCCAATCGGTCGGACTTCGGACTCGGTGCCAGCGTGTGGACAGCTGATGGCGAGCGCGGGAAGACACTTGCCGGTCGCCTCGAGGCGGGGGCGGTCTTCGTGAACGGCATCGTCAAGTCGGATCCGCGGCTCCCCTTCGGCGGCGTCAAGCGGTCGGGCTACGGTCGCGAGCTCGGGGTCTTCGGCATCCGCGAGTTCGTCAATGTGAAGACCGTCTGGATTGGCTGACGGCAGTGAGACGCCGGCGGCGGCAATGGCTAGCTTCGCCTGACGGTCAGCACGGGGCAGGGCGCGTGCTGCACGACTCGTTCTGCGGTCGATCCGAGCAGCAAATGGGCGAGACCTGTGCGACCGTGCGTCCCCATGGCGATCATGTCGCAGCCGATTCCCTTGGCGACCGCCACGATGACCTCTGGCGGGTAACCTTCAACCGTTCTGGTTTCAACCGTCAGACCCTCTTCCCGGAGCGAGTCGGCGGTTTCTGAGATGCGGTCCTTGGCCGCCCCCTCCACGTCCTTGAAGTAGTCCCAGGACGTTGGCACAGTGCCATATGCCGTGTACTCGAAGGGGAGGTGGTAGACGTGAAGAAGCGTCAATTTCGTATCCGAGGGCTGCTTGCGCAACAGCGCCAGGGCGGCGCGAGTTGCTCGTGCCGCGTCTTCCGAGAAATCGGTCGGTACGAGCATCGACCTGACTTCCGGTTTTTCGACTGCGTCCTCGGGGTGGACGGCGAGGACCGGGCAGCGCGAGCGCTGCACAACACGCTCGGCTGTCGATCCGAGGAGCAGATGCTCGACACCGGAGAGTCCTCGTGTCCCCATGATGATGAGATCGGCATCTTCATCCGCGGCGCACTCGAGAATGCTTTGTGAGGGGATGCCCAGAAGAAGGTCCGACGTGGCCTCGATCCCCGACTCGCGGGCGCGATTGGCCGTCTCATCGAGACGCGCCAGAGCTGCCTGGCGGATTTCATCGCTGGCATCGGGCGGCGATGGCAGAAAATCGGTCATGTGGCTGGGTAGCAGGAGGCCGTGCACGATGTGGAGGCGAGCGCCATGAAGTGTGCCGAGTGCCAAGGCCCACGACAGCCCGACCTCGGCCGTAGGTGAGAAGTCGGTAGCGACGAGAATGGTCTTGAGTTGCTTCAGACTATCGGGCGTCATGATGGTCTCCTCGGCTCCTGTCGGTCTGTAGACGAGTATAGCGCCGGATCGTGCGCGCCCGATCCCTCAGACGGGCGGACCTTGCTTTCCTGAGAGGTCGATCTTGTTTGACCGCCCAACACCTTCTTGCTAGCCTGTCAGGCCGCCGTTGGGACGTCGTTCAATGGTAGGACACACGGCTCTGGACCGTGGAATCGGGGTTCGAATCCCTGCGTCCCAGCCAAGATTCCGGTTGACAAACAGGATGTCCGTGGCAGCGTGACGACGACGTTGAACGACCTGAAGGGATTCGAACCCTGGCGCGCCGGAGGGCGCGGCCAAGAAGCACCGTGAATCATTCGATGAGCGCGCAGCGATCATCGAATCCCTGCGTCCCAGCCAAGATTCCGGTTGACAAACAGGATGTCCGTGGCAGCGTGACGACGACGTTGAACGACCTGAGCCGAAAGCGCTGAGTGCCTGCTGAGCATTGTTCGTGCAGGCCTCAGCAGGCACATGGCAGGCGAACCGGAGAGACCGGGAGGTGTGGAACTCGACCGGTCGAGCCGGCTACTTCCACGAAGCAAAATCGTCCATCTGCAGGAAGCCTGATGTGGATGGCCCGATACTGCCGTTTGCGACTCCCCATCTGACCTTGTCGATCGTTCGGGTGTCATTGTCGAGATCGGTCAGCCCGACATACGGGAGCCCATCGACGGAGACAAGGAAGAAGCCAGTGCCTGCGGCTGCTCGCCAGGCGAAGCGGAGCGTTCTCCAACTTGGGTCCAACAGGATCTGCTCGCCGAACGGGGTCTCGGCGTAGAGACCGCTGTCGAGTCGTGCCGCGAGAACCAACCGGTTCTCTTCCGGTGC
>JAOTUP010000156.1 GCA_029863825.1 Acidobacteriota bacterium
CGAAACGGATTGGCCGCTCCTCAGGGGAAAAGAGGGAGATCGCATGCCTGTAGCACTCCCGCGCCTTCTCCTGGGCCGACTCCTTTTGCTCCGGATCGATGAAGAAGATGTGCTGGCCGATGTGGTAGCAGGCCACCGCTTCGTGAAACAAGGCGACAGCCGATGCCGAATACCTCCTCTCCAAAGCGGAGTGAGCCTTCTGCTCGAGCTCGGCGCCATCTTTTCTCCACTCCCGGCACCAGTTGAGCCAGTTATCCACCCTGCCGATCACCCGTCGGAGTCGGCCGTAGTCGATCCCGAAGACCAGGAACCGGCCGTACCACCGCTGATACACGCGCCGTTCGTTGAAGATGAACCGAAAAGCGAATCTCTCCTCAAGGGTCAGCTTGGTCATCGGCGGCAGTCCCCTACGCCGTACGCTGGACGGCTTTCTCGAGCATCCGGTCCTCGATCCAATCGAAGACGATCTGCCGCGCAAGGGGGAAGTTGTCCAACTGGCAGTGCGCCCCGGCCCCTTCGACGGCAGTGGTGATCCGGAGCTCCTTCGCAGAGCTGCGATTTCTCTTGTGGAACTCTTTGGCCTGGCGGATGCCCTCGTGCCCCAGCTCGTTTTCGCCAGCCATGCTGAGAAACGGATCCGTGATCTGAGACGGGTCCACGACGAAGCGGCCCCAGACGCCATCGACGAGCTCCTCGAGGGCGGTCTTCAGGTCCTGGTTGGGATCAACGCCGTATTGCCAGAACATCCGGTACGCCCATCCATGCGCTTCCTTTGGCGCCTTGTGGACGTCTTTGACAGCGGCGAGCACGCCGGCGGCGTTCAACATCGGAGCGTTGGCGATGATGCCCGTGGCCCGATCGTCGATCTGCGCCAGCCGGCCGGCCCGGTACCCGCCCATGCTGATGCCGTACACGAAGAAGGACTCGGGATCGACGTCCGGTCGAGCCAGCGCGTAGTCGACGACGGAAAGCAATCCGCGATCGCCCGCTCCCTCGATCATGACGTTCGGATTCTCGATCCGCGTGGCCGTATCGCCCGGCAGGTCCACCGCGAGGACGTTGAAGCCTCGGCGGACGCCTTCCGCCGCGCACCACCAGTAGACGTCTTCCGCGATGCTCTCCGCACCGCTGAGCCACAGCAGCGTCGGTTTCGCGGCTTGTTCGGCGGCGTTCGCAGCGTGGAAGAACCATCCGCGCAACTCCGCAGCGACACCGGAGCTCTCGGTCCGCAACGGGACCCGGATGACTTCCATGCGGACGTCCGAAAGCTCACCGAAACGAGCGTAGCAATGAGAGAGCCCCTCGTAGGTGGCCCCGAGCTCCTCGGGGTAGTTGATCGGATCCGTGGCGAGGTGGGCGGTGCGGAAATAGGTGTAGGCCCTCAAGAAAGCGTTGGCTGCGCTGAAGAGATGTCCCCTGCTCCGGAGCGCCTCTGCGTGCGCTGAGATCCGTTCGGCTTCCTTGGTCCACTCGACGATCCAACTGACGCTCTTCCGCTCGTCGATCCGCGAGGCCACGTTGTAGATCTCGCCCACGGCCGCGCCGTCGTACTGAATCTGATTCAGTGGGAACCATGCGAACCAAGCGTCGAGAAACGGATGTCCGAAATAGAAACTGCTTCCGAGGCCGCGAACGCGCGGCATCCGCGCAGCCGTAACTTTGAATAGCTTGCCCAAGATGTTCATCGTCCTGCTCCTGTATCGGAAGTATCGGAACTACGACCGAAGGCGTCTCGGCCGTCCTAATGGAGGCGTGCGCACCTCGTCCTCGCCCACGCGGTAGACCTTGGTGACCTCGTGGGCGGAGAAGGCCGGCCCGTTCTGCGAAGCGCTCATTTCAGCTCCTCCCAGACTGTGTGCTCGACGAGCCCGTACGCTCGGAGCTCAGAGGCCAAACGCAGCGCCAAGTCGCTCGGCCCCTCTCCTCCAGCCGTTCCGTGACGGCACACGTGTATCGCGAGGTCGGTTTCCAGGCCGTGGCGGCGATACAGCTTGAGAGTCGATACCTCCTCGCCGCCTTCCCGGATCGACGCGCTGATGAGCTTGGCAAGCGACTCAACCGGCTCGCCTGACGACCGCAAGTGGATGATCTCGAGCCGAAGCATCTTACCTACCCGAGGTGACGAGAGCCGGCCACGAGAATGCGCCGGCAGTAGTGCCCGCATCCGATGTACGGATTGATCTGGTGGTCGAAACCCTTCAGGCCACATGGCACCAAGAGGGGTCTATCGGAGGCAACAGAAACGTGACTTCGAAGGGTCATTCCTTGAACCGTTCCGACGGCGATCCCGAGAGCGAGCGGATCGTGGTCGCGACGCTTCCATCGGGGGCTATCGCCCGTAGCGTCTGGCCCTGCAGATCTCCCAGCCAGACGGTCCCGTCGAGCGCTACCGCCAGCGTGGTGGGTCTCTCGAGGACCTCCGACCGCAAGAAGACAATGGGCTCCCTGCAACGCTCTGTACAGTCGAAGGCCCAGATGCTCCGCTCCTCGGCGTCGGTCACATAGAGACGCCGATCGGTACGCGAGTAGGCAAGGGCCGTCGGCCATCCCAGCTCGTGACCGATCGACCGCATGTAGGCCCCGGCGGCGGCGAGGCCAATCTCCCACAGCTCGCCGCTCTCACCGTGGGCGGCAAACAGTCGTTGCTGGACGGCCTCGAAGTAGAGGTCCGTCGGGGCCTGGCTGCCCGGGAGAGCGAGGATCTCTCGCGGTCTGGGAGTCTCCTCGGTCAAGTCGGCGACAAGAAGCCGAGGGCCCTCCTCGGTGTCGAGGCCGAGCATTACCCTCTTCTCGACCAGGTCGACGGCGGCCGCGGAATAGCAGGCGCCACCAGCGAAGTGCTTGCGGGGCAGCTGCTCGTATCCGTGGTCGTCGATCTGGAACTCGTGCAGGCTCGTTCTACACTTTTCTTCCCCACCGCCGCTCTGGCGAGTCATCAGGACGGCATAGGCGAAGTGACCGGCGACGTGAAAGCCGATCGCGGTGCTCGGATCTACTGCCCCCCTCAGACAGGAGAGGAGAACGGGGCGCTCCGCGTCGCCGCTGACGGCATACACACCGCGGCCACGATCCAAGAAGAGCGCTTTGCCCTCGAGACGAGGCACAATCGCCACCGGACGCACGCCGTCCTCACGCTCGACGATAGTCCTGATGTCGGTGTCGTAGGTGGCGCTCAGGACCAGCACAGCCTCGATGAGCCGATAGGTATCTTCAGTCAGGACAGTCGAATGATCCGGGATCAGCTCGCGCGGCACCCGCATGATCCAGTACGGCGTGTCGTTTAGCGCCAGCGGCTTGCGCTTGATCGTGAAGCGGCGGTTCTCGCCATCGAAGGAGAAGGCGATCTGCTGGGTAAGCGGATCGTATTCTTCCTCGTAGCGCAGAATGCCGGGTATCAGCCGGCCCCGGGGCAGCTGTTCCGTGGGCCCACCCCGCTTGGGGCCGGCCACGACCTGGTGGCTGTGAAGCTCCGGCAGGTTGCCGGCCGTGTGGGTGTAGAGCCGTCGCTGCTTCGAGATCGGACTGCAGGACTCCTGCCCGTAGTCGCGGAACTTCTTGTTCATTGCCTTGAGGGCCATGCCGGCCGGGAAGAACATGCGCGTCGCCCTGTCGCCCTCCGAGGTGAACGACACGAGCAAGGGTCTCTCGAACCGGTTTCCGTCCTTGTCGAAGCGGTAGGTCCGGAATCGATTCCGGGCCAGGATGTCCACCAGCTGTTTGGTCCGGCTCGCCGAGCCAGCGGGGTTGAGCAGGACCACCAGGTCGGCCGGGAACACGAGCTCTTGAGCCGGCGCGGCGAGCAGCGCACCGATCACCGCCTGCGCCAGGGCACGCTCCAGGATGATCGAGCCGAACGAGTGGCCGACGAGAACCGACCGGGACGCCGGATTCCGTCGCAGACCGATCAGCAGCCGGTAGATCACCTCCGTGGCCGAGGCACCGGCGATTCGCTCGGCCGCGCCACGCCGGTTGTAGAAGGATCCGTGCCACAGGAGCGGCACCGAAGAGACCTTTCCTCGCCACCCGAGAAAGACCCCCATCACCGGCACCTCCAGTCCGGGTAGCTCGTTGCGTAACCCCCCGGCGAGCCGGGCGAGTATCTCCTTGTACCGGAAGAGCGCTCCCTTGCCGTGCTTCTCCCTTTGCGGCGAGGCGTTGTCGTTCCAGCCGTGCGCGAAGATCACCAGCGCAACGCCAGCGTCGCTCTTGTTGAGCCGCTCGAGATGGGCCAGCGCCCGATCGAGCTGTGCCGGCGCCCAGAGCTCGCCCTGGTCGTCGAACTCGATGTAGGCCACGCTGTAGTCGGCGGTCTCCTCGATGCTGATCGGTCGGTACAAGCGGTTGGCCGAGCACGAGAGCATCAGCAGCAACGCCGTCAGGACGACAATCGGCTGCAGTGTCATGCCGGCTCCTCCCAGACTATGTGCTCGACGAGGCCGTAGGCCCGGAGCTCCGACGCCAAACGCAGCGCCAGGTCGCTCGGCCCCTCTCCTCCGAACGTTCCGTGACGGCAGACGTGTGCCGCGAGGTCGGTTTCCAGGCCGTGGCGGCGATACAGCTTGAGGGTCGATACCTCTCGCGCCGCCATCCCGGATCGACGCGCTGATGAGCTTGGCAAGCGACTCAACCGGCTCGCCTGACGACCGCAAGTGGATGATCTCGAGCTGAATCATCTTCCTTCTCCGAGCGGACGACAGCGAGCCTCTCGAGTCGTCTACCGACACGAATCAGACCTACTTATTCAGGTGCTCCGTGGGCGGAGCCGTACCCTTGCGGTAGAAGTTGAAATCACAGAAATCGTCCCCTTTTGCCAGGGCGCACGGGCGTCGGAACTCGGCGTCCACCCGGTCGAGGATCAGCGGGTAGCCCGCCAGATCGTGATCGCATCCCAGCTTCCCCAGCTCGGGACAACCGATAGCCGAGAACAGCTCCACGTTGGCGCAGGAGGCGAGCTTGATGCGCAGCCTGTCGTCTTCGTCGACGATCGCATCCGTCTTCCAGCTGCCCACACGGTCCATGGCCTCGAACATGGCCACGTTGAACTTCTTGAAATTCTCGAAGCTGTCGCCCTCGCACTGCACCAGCTCGTCGATCTGATAAATGGCGGGCATGCTGTGGACCGCGACACGCTTGAAGATGTCCTTGACGAACTCGTACGCCTGCTCGCGGCCGTCGCGGCGAGCCGTGAGGTTGAAGAGAGCGGGCAGCAGGACCAGGTTCTTCGCGACTTCCGGGCCGATCTCTGCGGCTCTGGCGACGAGATCGGGGTGGGCCTTCCTGATCCGGCGCTGTTCCGCGAGGAGCTTGATGAAGAAGGGTGCCATCCCCAGGAGGCCGAACTTCTCCCTGAGAGCGGTGAGGACGATGCCGAGCATCTTCCTTTGCGCTTTCTTGGGCATTCCCAAGGGCTTTCCGAACTGACTCAGGTCCTCGACCTTCATGCCTGCACCTCCTTTGAAGTGCTGCTCGAGAGTGCGAGTGCCGGTTTCTGGAGCCAACACCTCGGTCGTCGCCATGGTCGTGAAGAACGCCAGTAGCTCGCCCTGGTGCCGGTTGAAGAGGCGGATCAGTCGAACGACCGGCCACATCAGCCGCTCGGGAACGTGTGTGACCTTGGCGGGTGT
>JAOTUP010000157.1 GCA_029863825.1 Acidobacteriota bacterium
TTCAGACCCATACAGAAACGAGTTGGTGGTACTTCGAACGCGGCACGGTCTATAGATTCCGTGATGGGAAGATCGACACGATCGAGCACTTCGAGCCTGTGCGGCGCTTTTCCGAGTAACCCATGAGCCTGCCGTTGAAAGCATCCCGCATCGCCGCCGAAGCAGGCAAGGGAGCAGCCGACCCCGACCGTTTCCTCGGCCTCATCGGCGGCAAGCTCCTGGCGACGGAAGATCTCTTTCGACGCCATCTCGACTCGGATGTGCCGTTTATCAGCGATGCCGGAGAGTACATGTTCCGTGGTGGCGGCAAGCGCATGCGCCCGGCCCTGCTGTTGCTGTCGGCCCGCCTTCTCGGCCACGACAGTGATGAGGAGGTCACCTACGCCGCGGTTGTCGAGCTCTTACATACCGCAACCCTGATCCACGATGACATCATCGACGACTCGACGCTGCGCCGCGGGCAGGCGACGGTCCACAACGTCTGGGGCAACAGCAGAACAGTGCTCTTGGGCGACTGGATCTATACGACGTCGATGAAGCTGGCGCTCGAGCACGATCGCTTGGAGGTGATTCGCCGCTTGTGCGAGGCGACTCTCCGCATGACCGAGGGCGAGCTGCTGGTGCTGGAGCGGCTGGGGGCCCCCGATGTGAGTGTCGAGGAGTACTTCGACATCATCGACCGCAAGACGGCGCAGCTGTTTGCGGCTGCCTGCTCGATCCCGGCGCTCATCCCCCCCAGCCATGACCATGAGCGCCTGGCGCTCGAGAGCTACGGACGCGCGCTCGGATTGTGTTTCCAGCTGGTCGACGATCTTCTTGACTTCACCGGCTCCGAGGACGATCTCGGAAAACCGGTCCTGTCGGATCTCAAGGGTGGCAAGCTCACGCTGCCTCTGATCCTCCTGTTGCCTCGCCTCGACGCCAAGCGGCGTCGACTGATCGAGCAGGTGCTGGAAGATCGGGCGTTCGACCGTGTGGAGCCGTCAGACATCCTCGCCGTCGTGGACTCCGAGGGCACGCTCGAGGAAGTGGGCGAGTTGGCGGTCACTCAGGCCGATCGAGCGCGCGAAGCGCTGGATGCCTTTCCCGCGTCACTAGTTCGTGAGGCTCTCGAATTCGCTCCAGAATTCGTCCTCAGCCGGCGAGCCTAAGGTCGGAGGCTCGAGGCCGAGGACTCCTAGCCGCCGACTGGCAGCCAGCTCCACGTCCGCCTGGAGATCCGGATCCAGAACAAACGCGCGCCCTCCCGCAATCTCGGACAGCGAAACCACGGTGACATAGCGGAAGCGGCGGGGCACTGCATCTGTCCATGAGCCCTGCCCCACCAGCGCCAGGAAGTGACCACTGGACCGAGTCGACCTGGGCTCTGGAATCGAGTCTGCTGACACCCAGAACATCCCCCTGGCGCCACCTCTTCGGGCTAGACTCAGATTGATGAATCCGGACACCTCGTATCCGAAGTCGAAGGTGACCCAGGTCCCCAGCGGGGCCGAGTGCTGCGGCTCTGACGGCAGGAACCGCCATGGCCCGTCACCGTCCCCAACTCGCGCTGACACCGCCGGCAGCGGTCTTCTGGACAGCACCTGGTCGGTCAGAAGCGGCCGCCTGACCACCGCGCGCGGCAGACCCCAGCGGCCCGTGGGCGGTCGGCCCCACACGCGCACCGGTGTCGCGCTCTCGAGGACACGGCCCGGCCACTTCAGTTCCTCCCGATACTCCGGCACGACTCTCCATGAACTGTCCGAGAGGACAATTGGCTCGTCGCCGCGAGCCAATCTGAGGACCATCCCCCCCATTCCGCGGCTGCTACGCAACTCGACGAGCAGACGATTGTCGCCCTCGAGAAGCAGATCCGTCACGTCGAAAGCATCGATCGGCGACCCGGACTGAAAGCTCCCCGAGCCAACGACCTCGCCGTTCAGAAAGACCACGTACTCCTCGTCAGCCGTCAGCGTGAGGAAAACGCCGCTGGTGGGTACGGTCTCGAGGGCGAAATCCCGCACGGCGAAGAAGCTCGTCCACCCGTCCTGCGGCTCAACTTCGGCCCAGATCCACTCGGCCTGACCGGTGACCGCCGCCCATTGGGCCATGGCTGGCCTGACGTAGCGTTCGACTCCGGCAAGAAGCGCCGTCGCAATCAGGGCCCAGAACCACCCGGTGCGTAATGCCCTCCGCAGTCTCGGCATCGTCATCCCCATTCGTCGGAATCTAGCAGGGAGAAGAGCACCTCTGCATGCCGACACTCTCCATTACCCCTCCAGAGACGGTGGAGCTGCTGCTCGCCGCAAGCTCCGGTGGTTGTGTTTGACTCTCCCTCGAGGCTGTCTGTAGATTAGGACGTGCCCCCCAAATCAACCAGCCGGAAACCGCCCACGTCGAGCGCCCGTACCGTCGTCGCGGCGATCCCGGTGCGCTACGCCTCTACCCGGCTGCCGGGCAAGCCCTTGGTGAGCATTGCCGGCGTGCCGATGATCGAGCGAGTCTACCGGCGCGTCGCCAAGGCCCGTGGCATCGAGCGAGTGGTCGTTCTCACCGATGACGAGCGAATTGCACGCGTGGTCAGTGACTTTGGGGGCGACGTAGAGATGACACGAGAGGACTGTGTCAGCGGTACGGACCGGATCGCCTCGGTGGCCGACCGGTGGGCGACCGATGCGATCCTCAACGTCCAAGGGGATGAACCGCTCATCGACCCGAGCTCTCTCGAGGCTCTCGCCACACATCTCCGCACGAACGTCGCGGATCCGGTGGCGACTCTCGCCGCACCGGCCGCTCCCGAGGAACTGACGAATCCGGATGTCGTCAAGGTCGTGACGGATCTCGAGGGCTATGCGCTCTTCTTCAGTCGCGCCGCGATTCCCTTCGCCAGGAATCCTCGCTGCGCGACTCCGCTGCGCCATATCGGGGTCTACGGCTACCAAACACCTTCCTTGCTCGAAATCGCCGCCTGCGAACCCACGCCCCTGGAAAGGACCGAAGCCCTCGAACAGCTGCGGATGCTCGAGAACGGGTTCTCGATTCGGGTCCTGAGGACGCCACGCGCCTGGCCCGCTGTAGATACAATGGACGATCTGCGGAGGGTGGAGCTGCTGCTGCGGGAACGGCCCGAACTGGCGGAGCCCTAGACCCTGGACGAACTGACGAAGGAGTTCACGATGTCGACAAAGTTTGTTTTTATCACCGGCGGCGTCGTCTCCTCCCTGGGTAAGGGCGTGGCCGCGGCGTCGGTCGGTGCCATCCTCGAATCGCGGGGCTTCTCCGTCACCCTGATGAAGTTCGATCCCTACGTCAATGTCGATCCCGGCACCATGTCTCCGTACCAGCATGGCGAGGTGTTCGTGACCGACGACGGCGCCGAGACGGATCTCGATCTCGGCCATTACGAGCGCTTCACCAGCACGACGACCAGCAAGCATCACAACTACACGACCGGCAAGATCTATGAAGCGGTCATCAACAAGGAGCGACGAGGCGATTATCTCGGCAAAACTGTGCAGGTCATCCCGCACGTCACCGACGAGATCAAAGATGCCATGCGGCGTCTCGAGAACGATGTCGACGTCGTCATCATCGAGATCGGCGGCACGATTGGAGATATCGAATCGCTGCCATTCCTCGAGGCTATTCGGCAGCTGCGTCTCGAGCTCGGCAAGACCAACGCGTGCAATATCCACCTTACCCTAGTGCCGTACATCGCCACTGCCGACGAACTGAAAACAAAACCGACACAACACTCGGTGCGCGAGCTGCGGGCGATCGGCATCTCGCCCGATGTTCTCCTCTGTCGCTGTGATCGCCCTCTGCCTGATGAGGTGAAGAAAAAAATCGCCCTCTTCTGCAATGTCGAGTCGCAGAGCGTCATTGCCGCAAGGGATGTGCAAACGATCTACGAAGTGCCGTTGAGCTTCTGCCGCGAAGGGCTGGATGAGATTCTGCTGAGCATTCTCAACTTGCCCCACTATCCGCGTGACATCTCGCGCTGGGAAGATCTCGTCAGCCGCATAAAGAGCCCACAGCGACACGTGCAAATCGGCATCGTCGGTAAGTACACCGAGCTCCCAGACGCCTACAAGAGCCTCAATGAGGCTCTCCTCCACGGCGGTATCTCCAACAATGCAAAGGTAGATCTCGTTTTCATCAGCGCCGAAGAGATCGAGGGTGGAAGCTGGCCGCGCGAGATTTTCGAAGTCGACGGACTGCTCGTTCCGATCGGCTTCGGCCAGCGAGGCACAGAAGGAAAGATCCGCGCCATTCGCTACGCCCGCGAGCACGGAGTCCCGTTCTTCGGTATCTGTCTCGGTATGCAGTGCATGGTGATCGAGTTCGCGCGCAATGTCTGCGGGATCACGAATGCGACGTCGGCGGAATTCGACGGTGACACCACGAACGCGGTCATCTACAAGCTGCGCGATCTGCTAGGCATCGAGGAGATGGGGGGCACGATGCGACTCGGCGCGTATCCATGTCGTCTGACCGCCGGAACGCTGGCGCGCGAGATCTTCGGTCGCGACGAGATCAGTGAACGCCATCGGCATCGCTACGAAGTCAATCAGAAGTACTTGTCGCGGCTCACCGACAGCGGCCTGGTGGTCGCCGGCATGAGTCCCGACGGAAAGTTCGTCGAGATGGTCGAACTGCCGGATCACCCATGGTTCCTGGGGTGTCAGTTCCATCCTGAATACAAGTCCAAACCGACCGCGCCGCATCCCTTGTTCGTCTCCTACATCCGTGCCGCACTCGAGGAGAAAGCGCGGCGGCAGGACCCCGATCGGGCCCGGGAACGGGCCTCGATCACTGGTGAAGGAGCTGCATGAGCCGCCCTGCCTTCGAGCTGCTACCGGGCATCATCCTGGGTCCCGGCACGCTGCCTGTGATCGCCGGTCCCTGTGTGATCGAAAGCGAGGCACAGACGCTCGAGACCGCTGCTGCCGTCAGTGCGATAGCCACCGAGTTGGCGATTCCGATCGTCTTCAAAGCGTCGTTCGACAAAGCCAACCGAAGTTCCGCTCGGAGCTTCCGCGGCCCTGGACTCGATCAGGGCCTGGCGATCCTGAGGCGCGTCCGGAAAGAGACGGGCCTGCCCCTGCTCACCGATGTGCACGAGCCGTCGCAATGCGATTCGGCGGCGGACGTCTGTGACATCCTGCAAATTCCTGCATTCCTGTGCCGGCAGACGGATCTCATCACCGCCGCCGCCCGTACCGGGCGAGCTGTCAATATCAAGAAGGGTCAGTTCATGGCCCCGGCGGACATGCTTCTCGCCGTCGACAAGGCGCGCGCCGGTGGCGCCGAGCGGGTAACGGTCACCGAGCGCGGCTCGAGCTTCGGTTATCGAAACCTGGTCGTCGACATGAGGAGCTTCACGCTGCTCCACCGCGAGGGCATCGCAGTGATCTACGACGCCACCCACTCCCTACAGCTCCCCGGCGCGGCGGGAGAAGAGACCGGCGGCCAGCGGGAGTTCGCAGAGCCTCTGGCCCGTGCCGCCGTCGCCGCCGGCGCCGACGGACTGTACATCGAGGTTCACTTGGAGCCCGAAACGGCTCGCTCCGACCGTTCGACCCAGCTGCCGCCGCAACGAGCGCAACGGCTCATCGCTGACGCGTTGGCCCTTCGAC
>JAOTUP010000158.1 GCA_029863825.1 Acidobacteriota bacterium
GTCAGAGGCGGCCGCGCCGGCCATTCTTCGCACTGTCCCCGCAGGCGTATCCTCCTGGACGCCTTCGCTCAAGGAGTGCTTGATCAAGGGCAAGGGGTACGCCTGGTCGATCAGGGCACTCGACTCGAGCGGGGAGTCGGAATGGTCGTCTCCCAGCCTTTTTTCGGTGGTGCGCGGTGCACCTGGACTAGCGCTCCAAGAGGCACCGGCCGAGGCGGGGGGTTCGCCAGCCGACGCGGAGAGACAGCCGCGAGCCAGCGGTAGTGAGCCCGCGGCGGCCCAGTTTGCAGAGGAGGCCACGGATTCGTCGAGTTCTGCCGTGCCGGTCACGACATCCGGAGTGGCGATCTCCGGCGACAGCATCACGATCGGCGGGCTCGACGTGGTGACGACGGCAACCGATGAGGACACGCTGGGCGCTATCACGTGCCCCCTCGGCCAGATGCTGGTCCAGGCCGCCTTCGGCTGGGACTGCGTGGCCCCGACCGGCCTTCCGCCGTGTAGCCCGAATGACTTCATCTACTGCTTCGGCGGGGACATGTCTCTCGTCGGTATCGGGGTCTGCCGGGCCGGGACCCGCTCGTGCAATGCGACCGGCACCGGCTTTGATCCGTGTGTCGGCGACGTGCTGCCCAGTGCGGAGATCTGCGATGCGCTGGACAACGACTGCGACGGCGCCGTCGATGAGGAGGCGAGCGATCAGGTTTCCTGGTATCCGGATACGGACGGCGACGGCTATGGCGACGGCACGGCGGCGGCCGTCGTGTCCTGTAGTGCACCGGCGGGCTATGTCGCTGACAACAGCGACTGTGACGACTCGGAAGCTACCGTCTATCCAGGCGCCATCGAACTCTGTGACGGCCTCGACAACGACTGCGATCAGCAGACGCTGGTCGACGAGGCCTGCGGCGGCTACTGCACGCCGACCGAGGCGGCATGTCTCGACCTCTGTCTCAGCGGATGCGGTGCGGACGGGGTATGCATCAACGCGTGCCCGGGGAGCTGTGCCGTGACGGCGCCGTGCGCGGCGGCGTTCAGCGCCTGGCTCGACTGCCGGTTCGTGAACTTCGGCGTCTGCCTCAGCCAACCCGAGATCGTCTGTCCTGCCTGTCGGAGCGAGTATTTGAACGCCTTCGGCCCGCAGTGCGTCAGCGAGGGTGCCGAGCAGTCCTGCGGCACCACGGACGTGGGTGCTTGCGAGCTCGGGAGCGAGACCTGTTCGGGCTTCGTCTGGGGAGCGTGCGAGGGCGCGGTTGAGCCGACCGGCGAGCAGTGCGACGACGCCGTCGACAACGACTGCGACGGTTCGACCGACGAGTCGGGTCTGCTCTGGTATCCGGATGCCGACGAAGACGGCGTCCCTGCCGACGCGGAGCCGATCGACTCCTGCACGCAGCCCGAAGGGTACGTCCTGGATCCACAAGGCCAGCGCGATTGCGATGACTCGAGAAGCGACGTCTATCCTGAGGCTCCCGAAGTGTGCGATGGCGTCGACAACGACTGCGACGGGCAGATCGACGAGGACGCGACGGCTGAAGTCTGTGATGGCGTAGACAATGACTGTGACGGAGCGATCGACGAGGACGATCCCGGAGGCGGAGTCTCTTGCGATACGGGACTGTCGGGGGTCTGCAGCGCTGGAACCACAAGTTGCTCGGCGGGCAGTCTGGTATGCAATCAGGATGTGTCATCGTCCGCCGAAGTCTGCGACGGGCTGGACAACGATTGCGACGGCGCCGTCGACGACGGTAATCCCGACGGCGGGGCGGTGTGCAACACGGGTGAACCTGGGGTGTGCGCCGCAGGGACGGAGACGTGCCAAGACAGTACGGTCACGTGTGTGCAGAACGAGCAGCCCTCGGCCGAGGTCTGCGACGGTCTCGACAACGACTGCAACAACTTTGTCGATGAAGGCGACAGCTGCCACGGAGAGATTTGCACGGAGAATCCCAGTTGCGGTGATGGAAACTACTGTCAAAAAGCAGAGGACGTCTGCGACGGATCGGGGAGCTGTGTTGAACAGCCGGTGGATTGTCCGTCGGTCATCGCCTGGGCATGCGGTTGCGAGGGCACGTGGTATGTGAACTCCTGCTATGCCGCCCAGGCGGGCGTCAACCTCGCCAGCGATGGCTGCGGCCCTGTGCCCCCCTAGTGCCGTGGAGCGCCGCATCGTCACTGAATTGCCCTGGGGCTGGGATGGCGCGGCAATGCGCCGGGGCCGGGCTAGCCTCGTCACGGTGACGCTCATCCTTGTCTCGAGCCCGGCCGCGTTTGCCGCCCAGGACTGGCTCGCTGTCGAAGCCTGGACCGGCAGCTTCCGGATCGAGCACATCAGAAGCCTGGACGAAAAACAGCTCTTCGGCTTTTCCTCCACGGGTCAGATCAGGAACACCGCCTCCGGCACTGTCACCTTCGACCGGAAGGTCGATCCGGAGACCTGGGCGGGAAGCGGTACGGCCGTCTGGAGCGTCGACGAACATGACAAGGTGTGCAGCGAGCTGCCGATGCCGTGCCGCGAGAAGACGGTCAAGGGCAACGGCGAGGTGGCGCTGGGAGAGGGCACCGAGCTCGAGATCTCCGCCTACGGGAACACCTACGACCTGTGGATCTACCCCGGCGGTGAGCATCTGGAAGGCATCGAGGTGGAATCGAGGGAGATTCCGCTGGGCGGCGTCCATTTCGAGGATGACGCGAAAGCCGGGATGCCGCGGCCGACGACCAAGCCCATCGGCGGGCGCGGCGCCTTCTACGACGCCAGCCTCTACGCGGGAGGACTCTTCGGCTACCTCGAGGAAGACGTGCGGTTGCCTGAAGACGGATACCTCCTCTGCGGCAGCCAGGAGCGCGACGACGGCACCGTCGTCAGCTGGAAGCTCTGGCCGGCGGGGACAGAAGAGCCGCCCTGTGCGGAGTTTGACGAGCTCGAGGAGAGCCCGTAGTCACGTGGCGCGCGGCTTCTCTGGATGAGATGAGACAACAGACGTTTTTCGACGAAAGGGCACGCATGCAACGCACGACCCCCATCCTTCTACTTGTCGCGCCACTGCTCTTCTCGAGTGTGACTGGAGCGCAAGAGGCTGCCGACACGACCGCCATGGTCGAAGAGGCCAACCGCAAGCTCGATGAGTGGATCGACAACACAAACGACTTCGTCGGCGATGTGCGGATCGATGCCGGCGATATCGAGAGCTTCATCGAGCACTACGCGGAGTTCTCGGAGCTCGGTGACGAGATGGACGACGACGAAGAGTTCGTCGACTACGACGAGGTGCTGGCGGATCCACGCTACCGCTCGTTTGCCGCAGGCCACGGCCTGGTTGCCGAGCCGTGGCTCAAGAAGTCGATGCGCATCATCGCGCTCTCGATGCGGGGTCAGATGCAAGCCGGACTCGCCCAGGCCGAGGCCCAGATGCCCGAGCAGCGCCGCATGATCGACGAGCAATGCGCGCAGATGGGGCCGGAGATGTGCACGCAAATGAAGGCGTCGATCGAGATGTCGATGGCGATGTTCGAGCACCAGAAGAACCGGCTCGGAGACCTGCCCGAGGCGACCGCCTCCGAGCAGGCGCTCTTGGAGCGCTATGCCGAGGAGATGGCGTCGTTGATGGAGAGCGGTGAGGAGGAGTGGGACGAGGACGAGGACGAGGAGGAATGGTAAGGGTGCGATCGAAATGGCGCAGTGGGGTGGGCGTGTCGATCGCGTTCACCGCACTCGGTGTCATGCTGGGTTGCGACATTCGGGACCTCGGTGCCGAGACGCTCCACATCGAAGTCAACGTACGTCTCGAGCAGGATGACCGGAGCAGTGGACAAGGCTACGTCGCCAGCTATCGCCACCGCGCGGTGCACACCACTTCCGACTTCATTCGTGAGAGCACGGTTCTCGACACGGCATGGAAGGGACACGAAACGTGCTACGAGCCGCCGCTTCGCATCGAGTGGGAGAGCGCCATCGACTTCGAGGACTTCAGATACAACGATCCCGTCTTCCATGCTGTGTGGCGAGACGAAGCCGTTTGGCTGCTCTATGATCCTGCACTCGAGTTCGGAGTGACGCACGCAGGACAACCGGGCTGCAACGACGGCATCGAGCCGGGCACCATGGTCGAGAAGCGCTTCTTCACGGGCAATCTGCAGGAGGGGGCGGCACCGAACGGCGATCTTCCCGTCTACCTGCGAGACGAAGAATCGGCGGTCGGCGGGTTCGTCCTCCTTGTTCTGCCGCTCGAGGAGTTGGAGGACGGGAGGACATTCCCGATCGCCGTCGATTACGAAGCAGAAGAGCCTGACTTCGACATCGCCATGCGGCTGCACGGGGAGGTGCGGATTGCCGAGTAGTTGCGCAAGAGGCGCCGCGTTGATAGACGACAGAGCGGGCAACGGCTCCTGGTTACGGTTCGATCATGTTGGAAAGAGGAGGAACTGATGCGATCCATGGTGATTCTCTTATGTTGTTTTGTGCTGGCGTTGGCTTGCGGCGGGCCAAGCGGCGAGGAGCAAGCGATGGCGCCCGACGAGATTGGCGCACCGGCCGCGCCGGCAGCCTCGCGCCGTGGTGCCGATCCCGAGGCGACGGTCGTCGCCCAGCTCAACGAGATGTGCGAAGAGAACTGGTGCGACGGGCCCTTCGACTACGAGTTTCAGACGCTCGAATGCGGCGCGGCGACGTGTGAGCTCTTCTTCGCGGCAGAGCGCGACGGCGAAGACTTCGAGGACTCGGTGATCTTCGACTACGACGAGCCGCTCCTCGACGAGGGCGAGCTCGAGGCAGGCTACTGGGAGCGCATCACGAATGCTCTCCTCGACGAGTGGGAGCCGGCGCAGGACGGAAACTGAGAGGGTATGGTGCGAGTCCGGACGGGCGAGAGTGTTGTTGCCATCTTTTGGGGGGCCAGCCCTTCTCAGTTTCTGGGCCCTTGCCGGCCCGAAACTCGACTTCACGATGGCAGAGTCTACTATGTTGGCCCCGCGCTCTGAGCGCTGTCGCCTACTCGGTGCGGTGCGTGATCTCGATCAGGTGATAGCCGAACTGGGTCTTGACCGGGCCGTGAACCGCCCCGAGGTCGCCAGAGAAGACGACATCGTCGAACTCTTTGACCATCTGGCCGGGGCCGAACTCGCCCAGGTCGCCGCCTTGCTTTCCCGACGGGCACTTCGAGTGCTCGCGGGCGGAGGAGGCAAAGTCTGTCGTTCCGGCTTCGATCTGCGACTTGAGGTCCTCGCAGGCTTCCTTGGTCGGGACCAGAATGTGTCGTGCGCGTGCTCGTGCCATCAGCTATTCCTCTCTCGAGTTGTCCTCGGATTGTGCGTCATTGTGCAACGGGTGTGCTGGCGGCATCGCCAGCAGCGCGAGCAGTCTCTCACGTTCGACGCCTGTCATGACGAGCGCTTCCTTGTCTCGCTTCGGCAGCTTCTTGATCCGGGCCTCGACCTGGAGCGCCAGGGCCCGGGCGCCGATCCTCGCCCGGTAGACGAGCTCGAGGGGTCCGCGCGAGCGCAGGTACTTCGACCCCGTGCCTTGCTCGTGCTCGGCGAGCCGCCGCTCGACGTCGGTGGCGATGCCGGTATAGAGCGCGCCGTCGCGCGTTCTGATGAGATAGAGATACCA
>JAOTUP010000159.1 GCA_029863825.1 Acidobacteriota bacterium
CGCAGCCGCATAACACCGAGACCGCTCTGCTGGTTGTCGCAAATCCCCATGCACTGCACACGCCTCGACTGCTCGAGGCAGCCGAGAGTGGATACCGGTTCGCTATCTGCGAGAAGCCAGCGGCGGTCGATCTCGATCAGCTCGAGGCACTCGAGGGACTGCCGGTCGCGACCTGGATCTGCCACGGATATCGTCTTCTCTGGGGACCGCAGGAGCTGAAGGCGGCGATCGAAGCCGGCCGCTTCGGCAAGCTCATCTCGATCGAAGGACGCTACTGGCAATCGAGCGCGACGCGAAGACCGGCGCGCGCGTCCTGGAAGGACTCCGCTGAGCTCGGCGGGCGATTCGACGTGCTGCTCGACCTGGCGACACATTGGGCGGATCTCGTGACCCACATCTACGGACGCCTGCCGGAGAAGACGTCGGTCCGCAGACGGTTCGTCAATGCTGCCTCCCCGCACCGTGACACGCATCTCCACCTGACGATGGAGTTTGGTGATGTGGTGAGCTTCGGCTCGGTATCGAAGACGGTCCACGGCGCCGGCAACACGTTGGAGTTGGTGATTCTCGGCGAGAGCACCTCGGCGAGCTGGTCATTCTCGAACCCGGACATCATCACCTGGGGCGAGGGAGCAACGCGCTCGACACAGGTTCGCAGCGCTGCCGAGCTTCCCGCACGCCCGGCGCCATTCCACGGTCTTGGGTGGATGGAGGGCTACGGGAGGATCGTCGAGGAGGTCGTGCAGCAGGTTCGCGGCCGGCGAACCGCCGAAGCCCCGACGCTCGACGATCACCGCCGCGTTTTGAGGTGCCTTCTCGAGGCGGCCGATCGCGAGTCCGACGGCTAGCTCGGGGCCCGGCGAATCCAGTCTCTCGAGCCAGGAGCGCCTCTCCGGACCTACGCTTCGGTGCTACGCTAACTCGTCCCTCCGCCCGTCTCTTCCGAGGGCCACCTCCCGATTCAAAGAAGGGCCGCTTCGATGCAAGAACCTCGAAACAACCGGACTCGCAGACCGGGAGCGCTTCTCCTGAGCGCAGTGCTGGCAACGTCTCTGACGCCGGGTCTCGCCCAGACAGCTCCTCAAACCACGTTTTCAGAAACCGTCGACGTGGATCTGGTCAACGTCGAAGTCTGGGTGACCGATTCGAACGGCAGACCCGTCCCCGGGCTCTCTAAAGAAGCCTTCTCGGTCGTCCACGACGGAGCGCCGGTCGCGATCAGCCACTTCTCCGAGATGAGAGAGGGCGTTCCGCAGCAGCTCGCGGAGCCGACCACTCCGGTCGAGCAAGCGCCGCAGGCTTCAGAGCTGGCCT
Organism: Acidobacteriota bacterium; assembly: GCA_029863825.1. Classification (GTDB taxonomy): domain Bacteria; phylum Acidobacteriota; class Thermoanaerobaculia; order Multivoradales; family JAHEKO01; genus JAOTUP01. The sequence continues at coordinate 1,315 of JAOTUP010000159.1, forward strand.
CGGAACGCCATCTCGTCGTCCTCTTCGACCTCTTTCGCCTGACTCCAGCAAGCCAGAAGCGCCTGGTCCGCGACCTGCGCGCGTTCATGAGCTCCGGGAAATTCCCCGCCGAGCACACGCTCCTGCTCAGGCTGGAGAACGCACTCGCCGTCGCTGCCCCGTTCGGTTCCACTGCCGACGAGGTGGACGAAGCTTTCGAGATGCTCGAGAAAAGCGAGTCGTCGGCTGTCGATCTCGCCGCCGACCACCGCCAGGTCCTCGGCTCACTCCAGGATCTATGGACCGACCTCAACCGGCCGAGTAGCAGCGCGAGCATCCGAAGCATCGTCGGACAGGTCACCGGACCGACAGCCAGTCAGGGTTCGGCGGGAACGTCCGGCACCGAACCGGGCGCGCCGGGCTCGGCGGGAGCATTCTCCGGTCTGGCCTGTGAAGACTTCGTCGACCGCGCCGAGCCGATTCTCGTACGCTGGTCGGAGAAGGAGCGCACCGACACGATCGCCACGCTGGACCGGCTGACCGACGCCGCGTCGTTTCTCTCGGGCCTCGACGGTCCAAAGACTCTCGTCTATGTCAGCGACGGCCTCGGTCTCGCCCCGGGCGTCGCCGCCACCGACTTCGTGCGCGGCGTGTGCCCGGGGTATCAGACCGACCTGGAGATCGACACGCTGTCGGCCGAGATCAGCGAGTCGTTTTATCATCTGGCGCGACAAATGAGCTCCAACCGGATCACCGTCTACGCGCTTCAGAGCTCTGATCTCGGCGGCGACCTGGGTGGAGGGGCCGGGCAGAACTCGGCCGACAGACGAGGAACCCGAAGCTTCAGGCGGAGTCTGGACACGAACGCGCGACGAGGGCTCACGCTTCTTGCCGAGCAAACGGGCGGCCGCGCGATATTCGGCAGCAAAGATCACCACGAGGCGATGCGCACGATCGCCGAGGAGATGGGGAGCCATTACTCGCTTGCCTACCCTCCGCCAGCGGCCGGCGCTGGGCCGGACCACGAGGTCTCGGTTCGGCTCTCCGATCCATCTCTCGAGGTTCGGTACCGCCGAAGCTACAGCGACAAGACGCCCGAACAGTGGCTGGCCGAGAGGCTGGAAAGCGCGCTGTACTTGGGGATGGTGTCGAACCCGCTCTCCGTGCGGCTCGGCGCCGGTAACATTGCGCCAGGAGACGAGAACCTCTTTTCTCTCCCCCTCCATGTCATGGTGCCGGTCGACCGCCTCGCCTTCGCCGAGCGAAGCGGACGGCCGATGGCGCAGCTCCAGATTCGGGTCATGGCGCTCAACGCCGGGAGTCGGACGCTGGTCATCAAGAACCGCCCGATGCTTCTGCCTCGCCCGGGAGCGGCATCGGGCGAGATGTTCGACCTCAAGCTCGATCTCGAGCTCGAAGAAGGCAGGCAGATGGTCGCAGTCGGTGTTCGCGACCAGACCAGCGGCGAAGCGTCATTCGTCTCGACGACGATCCAGGTTGGGTCCGCGGATTCCGACTCCTGAGTCGCGGTCCCGCAACCGCTCTTGGGTATGATCGGGCGTCCGCTCCGGAACGGAAGTGACTTTCTGTCGATGGGATCCATGCCGGTGCAGCCTTACCTGATGCCTGCGGCGATCTTTCTGTTCGCTGGCTTCTCCCTCCCTCCCGCGCCGCTCTCGGCGTCCGAGATCGGAGCCACCCATCTCGTCTACGAGAAGGCGGTCAAGATGAAGAAAGCAGACGTGACGCTCCTTCTCTCCTTTGCCGACCAGTCGAGGCCGTCCGACACGCTACTTAGGCCACGAGCGCTGAACTGCCTGGTGATCGCCCGCGGAAAGAGCGGTCCCCTGCCTGCGAAGGGCAAGCTCGTGCTGCAGGTTCTCGGTTCGCGCCTGTCGGCCCCGTGGGAGAGCCGGGCGGTCTCGGCGACCGCGGAAGACGGCGCGGCCTCTTTCAACGCCGACGACATTCTGGGTCTTGTCGACGAGGCGACCGCTGACGGTGCGAACCCGGAGCTGTTCCGAATTCGATTCGACGGCGGCAAGGGAAAGAAGGTCAGCTCGCTGACGATGGACTGTCTGCACGAGGACGGCGAGGCATGAGGAGAGAGCGCAGAGCGCCAGCTGCCACCGTCACCTTGCTCTGGCTGACGCTGCTGGTGATCGCGGGCCGGACGAGCGCCGATGCAGAGTGCGACCGCATCGGACAGTGCGAGCTGGTGTGGTCCGACGAGTTCGAGGGAACGCGGGTCGACGAGAGCAAGTGGGAGATTCAGACGGGCACCGGTACCGACTACGGTCTCCCTGCTGGTTGGGGAAACAACGAGCTCGAGTACTACCAGGAGAACAACGCCACCGTCGCCGACGGTCTTCTGACCATCACGGCGAGGAGGGAATCGGTCTCGGGTTACGACTTCACGTCGGCACGCCTGCGCACGCTCGGCTCAGGCGACTGGACATTCGGCCGCATGGAGATGCGCGCCAGAATGCCCGTCGGACGTGGCCTGTGGCCTGCATTCTGGATGTTGCCGTCGGACCCGTCGATATACGGCAGTTGGGCCGCGAGCGGCGAGATCGACATCATGGAGTACGTGGGGAGTGATCCCGAGCGGATCGTGGGCACCATCCACTACGGCTCGCCATGGCCGAACAACGTCTTTTCGTCGAGTGAGTATCAACTGGCGGACGGCTCGTTCGACCAGAGCTTCCATGTCTTTGCCGTCGAGTGGGAACCTGGCGAGATCCGCTGGTACGTGGATGGGATCCACTACGGCACCAAGACGGAGTGGTTCTCGAGCGGCGGTCCGTATCCGGCCCCGTTCGACGTCGAGTTTCACATCGTCTTGAATCTCGCGGTCGGCGGCAACCTCCCGGGGGCTCCGGACAGCACGACGTCGTTCCCACAGCAGCTTGTCGTCGATTACGTCCGTGTGTATCAAAGCGCGGCGAAGAAGGGAACTCAGGCTTCGACCGCCAGCGTGCTCTTCGACAAAGCAGTGAAGATGAAAAAGATCGATGCGGCACTGTGGACAGGTTTCCGGAATCGGGCGAGAAAAGAGGACGGCGTGCAGGACCCTCGCCGCCTATCGTGCTCCGTCCGAGCTCAGGGGCGTACGTCCGCAGTGGCGGCGAAGGGGAAGCTTGGACTGACACTCATCGGCGGGCGCAGCGGCCGAGTGTGGACGAGCGCCACTATCCAGACCTCACTGGATAATCGAGGCAACGCCGACTTCGCGGCGGATGAAGTGCGGCAGCTCATCGATGCTGCCAGGCAGGATGCCGCCACGATCGAGCGAATCCGGGTCGCTTACGACGGCGCCGGCGGGAAGAAAGTCACGCGTCTCGATCTCGACTGCTGGCAGCAACCGGACTAGACGTTTGGGGGCGACGGCAAGGGGGAGTGAAATGGCTGAAACGCAACAGGCGCTGGGTCTCGATATCGGCGGCACCGGCATCAAGGCGGCGGTAGTGGATGTGGGCAGGGGCGAGCTGGTCAGCGAGAGGGTGCGGATCAAGACGCCTCAGCCGTCCGTTCCGGAAGAGGTCCTCAAGATATGCGCCCGCCTGCAGAAAAAGCTCAAGTGGCAAGGGCCCGTCGGCTGCGGCTTTCCCGGTCTCATCAAGGACAATGTCGTCACCGATGCCCCGAACCTGGATCAATCCTGGGTCGGCCACGACATCGTGCAGGGACTCCGGAGTCATCTCCAACAAGAGCGGATCGCGGTCCTCAACGACGCCGATGCTGCGGGCGTGGCGGAGATGACATTCGGTGCCGGAAAAGGCCGCAAGGGAACGGTAGTGCTTATTACGCTCGGAACCGGAATCGGCACGGCCGTCTTCTACGACGGTGTTCTACTTCCGTTCACCGAGCTTGGTCACCTCGAAATGTACGGCAAGGACGCCGAGCTCAGCGCCTCGGAAGGCGCCCGCATTCGCGACGGCTTGAGCTGGAAGAAATGGGCGGCTCATCTCGATCACTATCTCTCGCGCCTGCAGTATCTGCTTGGCGTCGATCTCTTCATACTCGGAGGTGGCGGCAGCAAGAAGGCACATAAGTTCTTGCCGCATCTGAAAACCGTGGGCTCCAAGGTCATGACCGCCGAGATGGGCAATCTCGCCGGAATCGTCGGCGCGGCGATGCGCGGGGCGGAGTCGGCTGTTGTGCGCGGCGCCACCGGGGGCTTGCTGTAAGATCCCGAAATGCTCGTCCAATTTGTTCTGCTCGATTGGATCTGGATCGGGCTCTTCATCGGCCTCATGGTCCTGTGCGGAGTGATCTTTTATCGCCTCGGCAAGCGGAGTGAAGCCG
>JAOTUP010000160.1 GCA_029863825.1 Acidobacteriota bacterium
GAGCAGGTCCTCTTCGAGCCGCGCAGCCCGGAGGAGAAAGCCGCTGACGCCGTCGATGACGATGTCGAAAGCGCTCCCCACCCGGTCGCTGGCAATGATGGGCATTGACATGCTGGCGGCCTCGGTAATGACATTGCCCCAGCCGTCGTGCTTCTCGCCTCCATCAACTCTGAGAACGTGAGGATGAACGAAGACATGCGTGGCTCGATAGTAATTGTGGACGGTTGTCGGCGGCACAGAGTTGCAGAAGCGGATCCTCGCAGCGTCGCCGGCGAGCCGGCGGCATTCTTCGTAGTAGGAGACTGATGCCCTGCCGCGTCCCGTATCGCTCTCGATAGGCGCTCCGACGATCATCAACTTGACGTTGCGACCTTGCGCAAAGAGCTGCTGCATCGCCCGGATGAGTACATCGAGGCCCTTTTGCGGCATGATCCGCCCCAGATAGAGGAACGTGACTGAATCGCCGACGAAATCCTCGAGGCTGGCGAGCAGCTTGGCGTCTGGGGGGCAGGTCGAAAGGTCCTCATGAAGATAGCTGAACGGGTGGATGTCCTTCTCCGGCAATCCCCTGGCGAGGAGATACTCCCTCGCCTTACACCCTCCGACCATCATGCCGGCAGCTCGCCGCTCGATGAAATCAGTGAGGTGCTGATCCACGGCCCAGTAGGGTCGGGAGAGACGCCGCGGTGGCGACTCGCGGTCGAGCCAGCGTTCCTTGCGAAAGGCTATTGGAACATTCACGAGGCGCGCGGCGAGGAAGGCTATCTTCGATTTCCATGAATCCGATGTCGAGCTCAACACGAGATCCACTTTACGACTGAGCGCCATAGTTCGACGCAGCAATCGCAAGCTCCGGACCAGGTGCCACGGCTGGAGCTTGCTGACGCATTCGCGGTCGAGGATTTCCCAGTGCATGGCATCCAGCAGGTTGGTCGGAGGTAGTTCGTGGCTGGGGAACGGGTTGATCCACAGCACGGCGAGGTCGAAACGTCGGCCCAGCACGCGGTACTTGACGGTGTCGTAGTGCCGGTAGCGATTGTTGATATAGAGAATCTTGCTCATCGCGCATTCGACCCTGTCGGCGGGCCAGCGAGTACCTTCGTGGCTCGGAGGGCCCAGGTGTAGAACTCCTCCAGATCGTGACGGGCTCGAGCACCGAGCAACGCGCGGAAGGTCGCATCTTTGGCCAGCCGCCGGATAGCTCGAATCCATGCGTCGAGGTCGGTGGGTGGCACCAGGAGAGCGTTCCGGCCATCGCTCAGAACCTCCCGCAGTACAGGAAGATCCGAGGAGACGATGGCCTTTCCGGCGGCCATGTACTCGAACATCTTGAGTGGCGACATCCAGCGGCCGACGTCTGATCCCCCGCTGGCTACCTCGACTCGTGGCTGGTAGGGCATGAGGACGATGTCGAAGCGAGGGTAGTAGGCGCCGAGATCACCGGGTGGGATGAAACCATGCAAGATGAGGTTCTGCGGCAGCCGGGAGGCAGTGACAGATCGGAGCCGTTCATCCTGACCCCCGAGGACATGGAATTCGTGATCCGGCAGAGCCGTTGCGAGGGGGATGATGATCTCCAGTCCCTTGCCCGGATAGAGCTGGCCTACGTAACCGATGCGAAGAGACGTTGCTGACTCAAGAGGAGAGGGCATCGACCTTTCAGCCTGAGGGTCTTGTGGCAGTGGATCTGCGCCGTCGGCGGCGATGACAACACGCATCGCCGGGAAGTCGGGAAACGTATGAAGGTACTCGTCCTTGAGAGCGCGAGAAATTGCCACCAGATGGAGCAGGGACGGCGAGCGCAGCACTGATCGCACGAGTTGTCGTCGGAGCGGCCCGGGAGCCGGCTCATGAACCTCCAAGATGGCTGGAATCCGAAGGCGAGTAGCGAGCCAGCAGCCAATCGTGTCCCGGCAGTAGGCGAGGGACAGGCGGTGCCTGTTGCGGCGCAGGAACAGATATAGGGCAAGCGCGTACACTGCGCCGCCTCCGGGCCAGGGCGGGCGCGGCAACTCTTCGATCTCGAAGTCGGCGGCGACGCCGTAGAAGTCGAAGGGGTCTCTCACGGTGGATTCTTGGCGCTGCTTGCACGCTTTGGAGAGCAACGTGACGTGGTGTCCTTGACGCGAGAATGCTGCGCACATTTTCATCACCTGCACACTACTTGCACGGCGTGAGGGTACGTAACTCGAGGAGACGAAGACGATGCGCGAAGGAGTGGTCATTCGATCAGGTCGCTCGGTCTGGTTGTCGTCGGATCATTCGGTGGCTTCTCGAGAGCCTCCGAAGCCTGTCTGCGCTGCATCCAGCGCTGTGCGCGCGCGAAGCCCGGCGCGTGCTTGAAAGTCGCCAGAAGCTCATCGCCGAGCAGCAAGCGAGGCCAGGCGAGGAGCAGGACACCTAGCAGCAAAACGACAGCAAAGGTCACCAGCAGAACAAGGATGATGTCGGAAGATTGCTGTGATCGTAGGTATGAACCGAGGGCGGAGCTTACAGAGCCGGCCAGCAGCGCGAGCGCGAGCGGCCGTCCCCAGGCACCGACGAGCAGCACCCACCCGCTACCGGCGAGGCTCAAGCTCACACGCAAAAGAAGAAGAGAGTGCGCAACGATGGCGGCTGCCACGCCGGCTGCCGCGCCGCCGATACCTCCCCAGTGGCTTCCCGCCCAGGCGCCGGTCACGACAAGGGCGGCGAAGGCGGCCTGAATCCATGCCAGGCGGTACACCTTCGCAACCGACATGATGAAGGGGCCGCAGAGCTTGTCGGCGCCACGAAAGACGAGGAACAGGACGAGGATTCTGAACGGTGTGGTCATTCCCGACCATGCGCTTCCGAGCAGCACGGCGATCAACTCCGGGGCAATGACGAAGAGGATCGCACTCAGCGGCAAGACAGTGAGGGCGTTGAGCGCGAGACCGCGGCGCAGAGCTCGTTGACTCCTTTCACTGCTCATCTGAACGCGTGAGAGGATCGGGAACGTGGCGCTCGCGGCTATTTTCGAATAGAGTTTCGTCGACGTCGACATCAGACTGTAGGCGCGCGAATAGAGACCGAGAGCCGCGTCCCCAAGGAGACGGCCGACTACGAGCTTGTCTCCCTGGAAAGCGAGAAAGCCGAACAGGCCGCTGAGGGTGATTCCACCTCCATACGCCAAGAGCTCTCCCGCCGCGGATGCGTCGAACTGCGGGCGTCGGGCGTGCGGCTGGGCGACCGAAAGAAGGGCCAGTTCCAGCGCCGCTTGGGAGAGGGTCGCAATGATCAAGGCATCGAGACCGAAGCCGGTGAGGGCCAAAGTGACGCCGACGATTCCGAAGCCCAGTGAGTAGGCGCTGGCCTCGATGGCGGCGAGACGACGAAACCCCAGGGACCGTTGCAGCAGCGCGCGTGGCACGACGCAGAGTCCGCGAATCGGAAAGACGAATGCGAGAGTGCGCACCGCTCTGGTCAAGTCGGGCATGCGAAAGAAATCCGACAGGACCGGAGCCCCGAACCAGGCTACAAGGCCGATGACGAGTGACAGAGCGACGGACATCGTCAGACCGGTTCGAATATGGCGTTCCGCGAGTTCCCGCCTTTGCACGAGGGCGGGGCCGATGCCGATCGCTCCCAGCAGATTGGAAAAGCGGATGACCACCAAAGCGGCGGCGTATATCCCGAGTACTTGCGGGCCCAGGATGCGCGCAATCGCCAATCCGAACACCAACTGGACGAGGGTGCTCAGGCCCCAGCCCGAGGCGGTCCAGAAGGCTCCCGAGAAGGCGCGCGTGGTGAGTGAACGTTTCTCTGGCGACGGCAACGACGGACTGATGGCTCAGGAAGTTCTCGTGAAGACGGCACAGATCCTCATGGCGGAGCTCGCCGTCGCTTCAAGGTATCGCCGCTCGTAGAGACCCAGCCACCAGGCGAGCAGGTGCGGCTCTCGAACGGCGACGAACCGATTCGTCAGCAGCCGATCGATCATTCTTGGGAGGCGGCTTTTGCGATTGAGGTGGAAGGACTCAGCGAGCGCGAAGCCCGGGCTGACCGTGCGAATCAACGACTCGAGGTCGAAGTGCTGATAGTGCTTCGGATTCATTCCCAGGTTGTGGGACGGAACGGTGACGATCAGGCGGCCACCCGCTGCGACTCGGTCATGGACGGCGGCCACGAACGCGGGCATGATCGCGGGAGGAATATGCTCCAAGACTTCGATCATCGCGACGATATCGAAGGACCCATGCGCCTGCGTGGGTCGGGTGATGTCGTCGCAGCGGAATTCAGCCCACGGGTTCATGGCGCGAGCCAGCAGGATGGCTCGCTCTGAACTGTCGACGCCCATGAGCCTCACGTCGGGGAACTTCACTGCGACTTCGAACAGGAATCTCCCGTCTCCACAACCGACATCGAGGAGTGAGTCGAAATCGTACTCCTCGAGGCGGCGCACGAGAAACCGCAGATACGACAGGTAGAGGTATCCCCACCTGAGGGTGACCGATTGGTGCATTCCGTCGGCCTTCGTGCGAGGGATGTAGTGATAGGGAAACCTGTAGCCCGCCTCCTGTATCGAGGAGGGGTCGGATCTTGAATCCTCGAGAGGGCGATCGGGGAGGCGGGTCATCTCAGTCGTGATTTCGCGGTGGATCCACCCGCACGGAGATCAAGCGGCGCCAGAAGCTCTCCCAGATGATCGACCACCGGCACTGAAGTCGTCGACCAGTCCTGGGCGCTGGACGGAGCCTTGCGTGCGACAAAAGCCACGCCGACCGAGCACGCAGCGTCGTAGTCCGATTTGCCGTCGCCAATCGCCAGGACCTGGTCCGCTGCGAAGTCGTGGCGGTCGAGAATGTCGCGAAAGATCGTGGCTTTGGACCGCGGCGATCCCCAGATCTCGCGAAAGTACGGTTGCAGGTCGCGCTTGGTGATGAGCTCCTCGAGTTCGGCGTGCGGGGTTCCAGACACCACAAAGCAGTCGACCCGGCCGCGGAGCCTGTCGAGGAAGGCAACCGCGCCGGGAGTCATCGGACAGGCGAGCATGCGTTGACGCACAAATCGCGAGAATCGATTCCCCAAAGCAGTAGATTCATTCACGCTCAGCTGTTGCTGCAGGATTTCCCGATAGATCCAGCTGAACTTCTCGAACCGCGAGTGGCCGAGATAGTCATGATGATGCTGAACGATGCGGTCGAGGTGCTGCGGCCACTCCGCGAACACATGCCGAAAAGCTTCCTCCTTGATCGCCGCAGATTCGAGGATGACTCCGTCGAAGTCGAAGAAGACGGCACGGAGCTGTCGGATATCGGGCACCGTCAACGCTTCGGCGTGCGCGAGCTCGTCGTCGGCGGGGCTCATCGTTCGTTTCCCGAGGTGTCCTCCCGCGACGGGTGCTGACTGCGTGCGGCGTGCTCGAGCCACCACTCGGCGAGGGCGACATCGAAGTGGGTGTGAACGTCTCGCCCGGTGACCCAGGTGCGGATGACCGGGTAGCACCGTTTGCCCATCCACCACCATGGGTTCGGTCCGTCGTTTCGCTGCACGCAGGACTTACGAAACGCCCACACGCCTTGATCGTAGTAGTAGGCCTTCCGGTACGACTGACGCTCCGTC
>JAOTUP010000162.1 GCA_029863825.1 Acidobacteriota bacterium
GCTGCTTGGCCTGGATGTCTGGGAGCACGCCTATTATCTCAACTATCAGAACCGCCGGGCGGACTATGTCTCGGCGTGGTGGAATCTCGTCGATTGGCGCGCGGTGGCAGCACGATTCGCCGAGGCAGCAGCCTGAGATAACACCGATTTTTTGACAGATATCGCCTTTTTTCGCGAACCCGGCGGCCGTTGCGGCCGCCGTTTTTTTCTCTATCGAAGCTCTTCCGCGATCGTTTTATGACGCTCTAAGTCACTGACTATTGGCTAGATACCCATATTCGAATGACTCCCGAACAGGGTGCGCTCGCGGGTGGCACGGGTGTTGCGCTATTCAGCGACCATGAAACGAAGACAGCCATTCTCCACAGTCACGGCAAACGCCTTCTCAGCCCGCAACATGCCGCGCAAAACCTTCGCCGATGTTGCGCCAGATGTCCAGGCAAGCGGCCGGCACCTCAGCAAGTTCTTCAAGGCTCTCTCGGACGAGACGCGGCGCGAGATTCTGCGACTCCTGGAGGACCGGCAGCACACCGTCGGTGAAATCGTCGGCAGATTCAGCCTCTCGCAGCCGACAATCTCCCGTCATCTGTCGGTTCTCAAGGAAGCGAATCTGGTTCGCGACGAGCGCCGGGGACAGTTCGTGATCTACCATCTCTCAGGAGCCAACATGGCTCGTTCCGCAAGGCAGTTCTTCGACGCTTTCACGGACTGTCGCAAACCACCTGAGCGCAACTGACGCCAGCCGCGCCGACGCGTTATACTCCCCGCTGCCTCTGAGAGGCCTCCACAGGCGCCCCTGCTCCCGTGGAGCGTTGTTTCGTCGGGCGGTGTAGCTCAGGTGGTTAGAGCGAGCGGCTCATAACCGCTAGGTCGGGGGTTCAAGTCCCTTCACCGCCACCATCCTCTTCCTGGTGCCTGTCCACGCCGCAGTCGACCGCTTTCTGAAGCGACTGGAGCCACAGCCGCTGGATTCTGCGATTCTGGTCGCCTTCTCCGGGGGCCCAGACTCGACAGCACTGCTCTACGCTCTGCTCGAGTCGTCGTTTCGATTCGGATTCGCTGTCCACGCCGGCCATCTGGATCATGCAATGGACGAGGGCTCCTCTTCACGCGCCGACCGCGCCATGGAACTGGCGCGCCATATGGGTGTCCAGATCACTCGCGAGCGCCGATCCGCACATCTTCTCCGGCGACGCGGCGAGAGTATCGAGGAAGCGGCACGCCGCATCCGCTATGGCTTTCTCGAAGAGACCGCCGACACTCTGAACGCCTCCTACATCGCCACCGCACATCAGGCCAACGACCAAGTGGAAACCGTTCTCCTGCGCCTGATCTTCGGCTCCGGTCTCGCAGGACTTGCGGGCATCCCGGCGCGACGAGGGCGGGTGATCCGACCACTCCTCGACATCGATCGGCAAGCCATTGGGGACTATCTCGCGGAGCATCGACTCGCCGCCGTCACCGACCCGACCAACGACGAGCTCGCGACACCTCGCAACCGAATTCGCCACATTCTGTTGCCGCAGTTGCGCGCCAGCGACGACTCGATCGACGACCGGCTATCGGCGCTTGCCAGGACCGCTCGATCCTCGGTCGCTTCACTCGATCGGCGACTCGCCAGCATGCTGAGTTTGTCGCAGGACGGTGCCGCTGTCAGCTGCGACTTGGAAAGACTGAGGGCCTTGCCTGCCCCCTTGCGCGAGCACGCGGTCGGCTCGCTGTGCCGCAAGGGAGGAGCCTCCCCCCCGTCCCGTGCCGCACTCGGCGAGCTCGAGCACCAGCTGCGGATCGGCGCGAACATGGGCTGCGACCTGGGCGGCGGATGGCGCCTCGTAGAGGCGAGCGACAGGGTGCGGCTGCAGCGAGCCACAGCCACGGTTGGACCTTTCGCTTATACTCTCTGTGTACCTGGGGAGATCCACCTCGAGGAGATCTCTCAGGTGCTCCGGTTGAGCCGGCAGTCAGTCGAGCCGTGGATGTTTCGCGGCAGCCGGCGGCGCGCGGGCTTGATGCTACCGATCTCCGACGGCGACGAGGTCACGATTCGCAACCGCCGGCCAGGAGATCGGCTGCAGCCTTTCGGCTGCGGCTACAGCCGGCGATTGAAAGATGTGCTGATTGATCGGAAGATACCGCACCAGAAGCGCGATGAACTGCCGCTTCTGTGCGTCGATGGGAACATCGTCTGGGTGCCAGGTGTCACGATTGATGATTCTGTGCGACTTCGAGAGGCATCAAACGTATGGGTGGCAGAACTCGAGCCAACCCAGGAGAGCAACAAATGACCGAACCTCAGATCCAGATACTCTTTGATGCCGCCACGATCGAGAAGAAGGTTGCGGCCCTGGGACAGCAGCTGCAAGCGGACACGGTGGACTCGGATCCGGTGCTGGTGTCGATTGTCGGCGGCTCTGTCGTCTTCCTCGCCGATCTCCTGCGAGCCATCCAGAGGCCGATACGCTACGAAACTGTGCAAGTGCAGTACTCGGCCTCGAGTGGCGACGACGATGTCCTCGAGATTCACTTCCCCCTCTCTCTGACGGTCAAAGACCAGAGCCTCGTCATTCTCAAGGATGTCGTCGCCACCGGAGTGATCGAGAACTACCTCACCAGCCAGTTCCTTGAGCTCGGAGCCAAGGAGGTGCGGTTCGTGGCACTCATCGATGTGCCGGAAGAGCGCAAGTTGAACCTCGCCGTTCATTACCAGCTTTTTACACCGAAACGCGCTGGTACCTTCGTTGGCTACGGGTTGAAAGTCAACGGTCGCTACGGCAACCTCCCCTATCTGGGCCGGCTGGTGGAACCTTGAAGCGGAATTTCAACCTGCTCTCGACCGTTAAGAACCACGAATTCGCTATTGGCGCCTGATCATGAACCCTGCCGTTCGCACACTCATACTCTGGATCGCGATCTTCGTCGTCGTCATTGTCCTGTGGAACACGTTCCAGGCCGGACGGGTGAACCGGGTCGAGCTCATCTTTTCCGAGTTTCTTGAGGAAGTCGATGACGGTCGTGTCGCCGAAGTGACAATCACTCAGTCGGACGGCGGCTCCGAGATCACCGGCAAGTTCAAGGAGGGCGGCCAGTACACGGAGGGGGCGGAATTCGAGCTCCATGCTCCCGAGTATCCCGGACTCGTCGAAGAACTGCGAGAAGCCGACATCCTCATCAAGTCGGAAAAGGCGCGCGAGAATCCTCTGCTCCAGTTCCTGCTCGGCTGGGCGCCCTTTCTCCTCATTATCGGTCTCTGGATCTTCTTCATGCGACAGATGCAGAGCGGTGGCAACAAGGCGCTGTCGTTCGGCAAGAGCCGAGCCAAACTGCTCAGCGCAAGTGGCAAGAAGGTCACCTTCAAGGACGTGGCCGGCATCGAAGAAGCCAAGGAAGAGCTGCAGGAGATCGTCGAGTTCCTGAAAGAGCCGCAGAAGTTTCAGAAACTCGGCGGCAAGATACCCAAAGGCGTTCTCCTGATGGGACCGCCGGGCACCGGCAAGACGCTACTGGCGCGAGCCATCGCCGGCGAGGCCAACGTACCCTTCTTTTCCATCTCCGGCTCGGATTTCGTCGAGATGTTCGTCGGCGTTGGTGCCAGTCGGGTTCGCGACCTCTTCGACCAGGGCAAGAAGAACGCGCCGTGCTTGATCTTCATCGACGAGATCGACGCCGTGGGTCGACATCGCGGAGCCGGACTCGGTGGGGGGCATGACGAGAGGGAGCAGACTCTCAACCAGCTGCTCGTGGAGATGGACGGTTTCGAGTCCAACGAGGGCGTCATCCTGATCGCTGCCACCAACCGACCCGACGTTCTGGACCCGGCGCTTCTGAGACCGGGTCGCTTCGATCGCCGGGTCGTCGTCGACCGACCCGATATCAACGGTAGGATCGGAATCCTGGAGGTGCACACTCGCAAGATCCCCCTCGCCAACGACGTCGAATTGGAAGTGCTGGCTCGCGGCACTCCCGGCTTCTCCGGCGCTGATCTTGCGAATCTGGTCAACGAAGCAGCCCTCGTGGGTGCTCGCCAAGAACGCACGCAGGTCGTCATGGCGGACTTCGAGTACGCCAAGGACAAGGTCCTCATGGGTGTCGAGCGCAAGACCTTGATGATCACCGACGACGAGAAGAGAGTAACTGCGTATCATGAGGCCGGCCATGCTCTCGTCGCGGCCTTCACTCCCGGTACCGACCCGCTTCACAAAGTCACGATCATTCCGCGGGGTCGCGCCCTCGGGGTGACGATGCAGCTGCCGACTGAAGACAAGCATAGCTACAAGAAATCATACGTCGACAATCAAATCGCCATTCTGATGGGAGGCCGTGTCGCCGAGGAACTCACCCAGGACGACATCACTACCGGTGCAGGCAACGACATTGTCCGCGCGACGGAAATGGCGCGCAGGATGGTGTGCGAATGGGGCATGTCGAACCTCGGACCGCTCTCGTTTGGCAAGAACGACGAGCCGGTGTTCCTCGGACGCGATTTCGCCCAAAAGGCCGACTACAGCGAAGATACGGCGATCCGTATCGACCGCGAGGTCGAGCGCATCGTCAACGAGGCAACCGAACGGGCGCGTGTCGTCCTCTCGAAGCACCGACCCGTGCTCGACCGCATGGCGCTTGACCTGCTCGAACTCGAGACCATCGACGGCCGCCAGGTGTACAACATGATTCGCGAGATGACCGGAGTCGATCTCGGCCCCCGACCGAAGCCGAAAGACGCGGCACGGGGTGCCGAAGCCGCCGAGCCGATCGCGGACGAAGAGCCGTTGGCGGATGCACCGACAATGCCGTTGCCGCCCACCCCCGATCCTCTGCCGTCAGACTCGTGATTCCCGTGCCTCCATCCCAAGTCATCTCTGACCATCGCAAACCCTCATCAGAAAAGCACAAACCGCTCTCCAAGGGGCACGAGTAGAGGCGACCAGCAGAGTCCCATGAGACTGTCAGCCACCACGGTTCAGCCGCGCCAGCCTCACACGCTTGTCCTTCCACGTGGCCGAACGCTGCAACTGGATCGACCCGTGCCATTGGTGATGGGCGTCCTCAACGTCACTCCGGATTCCTTCAGCGACGGTGGGCGGTGGGTGGAGTCGGACGCCGCCATTGCCCACGGTCTCGCTGTACTCGAACAGGGAGCCGATGTACTCGACATCGGCGCCGAGTCCACGCGACCGGGCGGCGGTGTTTACGGCGATGGAGCGCGCGAGGTCTCGTCCAGCGAAGAGCTCGATCGTCTCCTCCCGGTGCTCGAGGGACTTCGCGCGACGACCGACGCCCCGCTCTCCGTCGATACCCGCAAGGCAGCCGTCGCCGAAGCGGCTCTCGCCGCCGGCGCCGACGTGATCAACGACATCTCGGCACTGTCAGATCCCGGCCTTGGGGTGGCAGTGGCCGACGCCGGGTGCCCGATCATCCTGATGCACAGCCGCGGCGCCCTGGCGACGATGCAAACCGGAATCGGTTTCAATGATGTCGTCGCAGAAGTGAGCGCAGAGCTTGCGCAAGCCGTCGCACGCGCCATGGCGTGCGGTGTTGAGGCACGCCAGATCGTGGTTGATCCAGGTATCGGATTCGGCAA
>JAOTUP010000206.1 GCA_029863825.1 Acidobacteriota bacterium
GCCGCGAGTGGCTCGTGCTTTCAACTTCCCGTTGCGCACCTTGATCTCAATCGTGCGATAGGTCTCGGTGTCTCCGCCGCTGTCAGAAGAGTAGGTCAGCAAGTACTGGCTTCGAAGCTCGTTCTCGATCGATTCGTAGACCGCGGCCAGATCCTCGGCGCGTTCGATGAAGAACGCCTGGCCACCCGTTTCCTCCGCCAACTGATTCAGCTTCCGCCGAATCCCGGTCTTGATACCGGAAACTCCGATGCCCACCGTGTAGATGACGACGCCACTTCGGCGGGCATACTCGAGCGCGTCGCGAAACGCGTAGTAGCTGGCCGAATCGTCTCCGTCGGACAGCACGATCAGTGCTTTGCGCCCCTTCGTCCCCCGAAAGTAGTAGAGGCTGCTGACCAGGGCGTCGTGTAGGGCGGTCCAGCCCACAGATCGCAGGTTTTCCAGCGCGCCCTCCACAGCTCGGACGTCGTCCGTAGGTGGTATCAAGAGCACCGGCTCACCTGCGAAACCAAGGGCAAAGACCTTGTCTCGCCTGGTGATGAGGTTCTCCAGGAATCCGATCGCCGCCTTCTGAGCTTCCGGTAAGGCCATCTCCATCGAGCCCGATGTGTCGATTGCAAAGCCGACCGTCAGCGGTAGGTCCTGGACGAGTTCGAACTTCTCGATCTCCTGTGGCCGACCGTCTTCCAGCACCACGAACTCCCCGCGAGCAAGATCCCGGACCGGTCGATTCGCGCGATCGAGGACCGTTGTCAGCACCTCCACGAGGTTCACGTCGACTTCCTCGAGATAGCTTGGCGCATTGAGAAAGCGGACCTGCTCCGCACGACTGCCGTCGTCGAGTGTCGCCACCACGGTCAGGTAGGAGATCTCACCGCTGTCCGACACTTCGAGTCGCGACTGCCATGGAATCTTGTCGCGCGTCGCTTGGAGACTTTCGTTGAGGAAGAACTCGACCTTCAGCACTCGCCGCTCGTCCGGTACAACGACCTCGGCGCGAACGTCAACGAGACCGGCGACCGAAACCCCGCGGGCGGGCTCCAGAATGCGAACCCGGAACGCTCCCCGCGGTTGATTGACCACCACTTCGTCCGCTGCCACCAGTTCTCCCGCCTGGTCGTACCCTTCTGCACGAATGATCTGCTCGGTCGGAAACTGCGCCAGCCTCACCTCGGCGGAAAACGGAGGTCTCGTCCTGGTGAGCTGGACGTCGCCGTCGACAAGAAACAAGACCTTCTGGATGCGCTCACCCGTTACCAGTGCCTCGGCCCGCCACACGCCCAAAACGATGTCTCGCTCGGGTGGTACCAACAGCAAGCTGTCCTTGCCGGGAAGCCGCTTCTCGGCAAGCTGCTCACCCAAGGCGATAATCGCGCCCTCGGGGACAGGCGGCTCGTCGACTGGCTGAGGCCGATCGGGAACCCGGAAGCCTCTCGACAGGCGCGCTTCGCGACCATCGATCTCGTCGACCACATGCATTCGCACCAGGTACTCGCGACCCGGCCGCAGTCGACGCTCCAGCGCCAAGGCCACCGGAACGTCGGGTCCGGTGGGCGGTAGCTTGAAGCGCACGCGAAACTCCTCGAATACCGCGTTCCCTTCCTCGACGACACCCTCCACTGCCAGCCGGTGCTCACTTCCTGCTTCCTCCGTGATCAAGCCGAGCTCGACGCCGGCCGGGAGCGTGACGAGCACTCGAGCGACGAGTCGTTGCTGGACCTGCTCGGGGAACACAACGACCACATCGTCGACTGGCAGCACGCCCGGCGACTCATCGTCCATGCTCGAAAGCGCCGCCTTCCTGGCCCACGTAGACAAATCCGACGGCGGCTGCAGAAGTCGCCGCAGCTCGTCGGCTGTCGGCCGCTCTTTCTGGTAGCCGGTCAGGCCCTCGATCCCGGTCACCTGGTCAATGAGCTTGGTTTCCGAGCACGTCAACAGATCGAAGCGCTTCGAGCGGATCCTCGATTTCAGCTCCTCATACTGCTGCAGCCAATACTCCATCTCCGGTGTGTAGAGCACTCGCTTGGAGTCCAGCGGTATCCACAGCAAGAATGGCTGTCCGGACGCCGGGCGGTAAAACACCAGCGCTCGACTCGACGTCTCTGGAGCCATCGTCCATATCTCGATCGGAACGAACGTCGCACCGCACTCGATTGCAGTGCGCTCGATCGGTCGGCCATGCAGAAAGAGCACGCGCGCACGATCGTCCAGAAACGTCGAAGCTTCATCGAGTGCCATGCGTCGCCGCCTCGAGATAGCCTCGATCAGCTCGTTGACCTCGGTTTCCGGCACAGGATCACGCTTCAGAAACTCCGAGATCTTCCGGCTTCGCACCTCTGGTGGCGCCTCAACGAGCTCGCGCCGCACTTCTGGCGACAACAGGAGCCCCGGTCCGTCGTCGAGGAACTCTCGCTCTGCTGGCGGCCAGAGGACGGGGCTGTCATCTGCGAAGCCCGGTGCGCCACAAGTCAGAATCCAGCCGATAGTGGCAAGAACGAAAAAAAAGGCCGATGTCCATCTCATCTCGGTTCCTCATGACTCACGGCGAAGCAAGACTGCAGCCGGTTCTATCACTCGTCTGCAAGTCCGCTGCCACTGCTGAAACCGCACATCTGCGACTCCATCTTCTATAGTAACGGCGCAACCGAGGGAGGGTGGCACTAGATGTCGACTCAACGATCCAACGATCCCATCAGCGAATGGCAGGACGGAGACTCGATCTCGGGCTTCGTCCTGCTGACCAAAAAGGAAAGACGGCAGGATCGAAATGGGCGTGACTTCATTGATCTTCGCCTCACCGACGCCAGCGGCTCGATGGACGGCAAGATCTGGGGCGACAGTGCGGCCCTCGAAGGAGATTTCGAAGCGCATGATTTCGTTGCCGTCAAAGGTACGGTCAAGAGCTATCGCGACCGGCTCCAATTGACTGTCCACAACTGCCGAGTTGCCACGGTGGACGATCGCAAACGAGGATTCGATGAGTCCCGACTGGTGCCGTCGAGTCTGGAAAACCTCGATGATCTATGGTCGCGACTGCAAGGGATATACGAGCAGAAGATCGTAGATTCTCATCTGCGTCGCCTGGCTGCCGAGACTCTGGCGGCACACGGCGAGTCCTTGCGCGAGCATCCGGCGGCCAAGTCGATTCATCACGCCTATCGTGGCGGCCTGCTCGAGCACGTTGTCTCAATGGCGGAACTCGCTGTCGAAGTGTGTCGCCATTACCCCGACGTGTCTTCCGACATTGTCCTCGTCGGAGTTCTCTTCCACGACCTTGGAAAGACGCTGGAGTTGGGCAAGATGCCTCAGAACGACTACACGGCTGAGGGACGACTTGTCGGTCACGTCGTCATCGGTCGCGATCTTCTGCGAGTCAGATGCGAGGCGATCGACGAGTTCCCGGCGGAGCTGAGACTCCATCTCGAGCACCTCATCCTCTCGCATCAGGGGTTGCTCGAGTATGGCTCTCCTGTCGAGCCGATGACCGCCGAGGCCATCGTCTTGCATGCCATCGACAACCTCGACGCCAAACTCGCCCAACTTCGTGAGGCGGCGCGAGAGGGCGGTGGGTTCCAGTACCTCCGAGGATTCGGCCGCTATGTTCTCCTGGCAGGCGGCGAGGGCGACGACAACGCAAAGGCAGCTGCGGCCGAAGGCCCCGAGCAGCTCAGGCTCGACACCTAGAACCTCGATCGCCGCCCCGCCCGACCCTCTACCACTCCACCTGGTAGAGCATCCAGTAGATCACCACCCCCGTCAGCGAGACATAGAGCCAGATCGGCAGTGTCCAACGGGCAATCCGCATGTGACGATCGAAGCGCTCCCGGAGTGCCTGGAACAGCGTGACGAGCGCCAGGACCGGCACCACTGCAGCCAGCACCGTGTGTGTCAGGAGAACCGTCAAGTAGATGGTTCGAGCGGTGCCGCTCCCCGGAAACCGGACCGACCCGGCCAGATAGTGATAGACGAGATAGGAGACGAGGAACAGGACCGAGAATGAAAAAGCGGCGATCATTACGCTGCGATGTGCCCGAACCTGCCGGCGGCGGATCAAGATGAAGCCGCTGACGAGCAGAATTGCGGCGGTCGCGTTCAGCGTAGCGTTGAGCGTCGGAAGAAACGTGATACTGGACACACGTTCCATGATACGGCACGTTGGCACTCGGCCAGAGATTCGCGCGCCGTCCTCAGGCGGTCACGCCTGCAAGCTCCCCGTAGCGAAAACAATCCGTCGTGTGATCATTCACCATGCCCACGGCTTGCATGAATGCATAACAGATAGTCGGTCCCACGAAGCGGAATCCCCGCTGCTTG
The DNA here is from genome assembly GCA_029863825.1 of Acidobacteriota bacterium. Classification (GTDB taxonomy): domain Bacteria; phylum Acidobacteriota; class Thermoanaerobaculia; order Multivoradales; family JAHEKO01; genus JAOTUP01. The sequence continues at coordinate 4,318 of JAOTUP010000206.1, forward strand.
AGATCCTTGCTCATCGCCTGGGAGACCTCCGTTGTGGTCGGGATCGCCACCAGAGTCTCCCAGCGGTTGATCTGCGACGCACCCCCCACGTGCGCCCACACACACGCATCGAGAGAGCCGAACTCCTGCTGCACGTCGAGCACGGCTTTGGCATTGTGGACAGCGGACTCGACCTTCAGGCGATTGCGGATAATCCCTGGATCCGCCAGTAATCGTTCAATCTTGGCTGTCCCGAAGCGGGCGACCTTTGTCGGGTCGAAATCGGCAAATACCTGACGATAACGGTGTCTTTTCTTCAACACGGTCAGCCAGCTCAATCCGGCCTGCGCGCCCTCGAGGATCAGGAACTCGAAAAGCAGCCTGTCGTCGTGCACCGGTACGCCCCATTCATGATCGTGATACTCGATCATCAGAGGATCGCCTCCCCTCGCCCACTGACAGCGCGCCGGCTCGCTGGGTCGCTCCGACATTGCAGCCTCATCCTATCGCCGGACCTTCCCCGGTTCGAAGAGGGTAGAATCCAATTAGCGCCCGGCCACCCGGCTTGCCGCCCACCGTCAATGGACATCCCCCCGCCCGATCAAGGCCCCGAGCTTTCGGTCGTCATCCCCCTTTTCAACGAAGAGGGCAACCTCGAGCCGCTGGTGGCCGAGCTTCATCGAGTC
>JAOTUP010000164.1 GCA_029863825.1 Acidobacteriota bacterium
CCCATCGCGTGTCTGTTCCGGCACTCAGTCGTCCGGCGGGCTCCAATCGCTTCGACGTCCGAACTTGAGAACGATGCCGACGACGACAGCCGAGCCGAGAAGAAGGGATATCCAGGGGCTCAGGCCGAATGCTGTCGGCAGGTCGCCGACAAGAATGGCGACGACTCCGACGGTCAATGCGTACGGCATCTGGGTGCGCACGTGGGCAATGTGATCGCAACCTGAGCCCATGCTGGAGAGGATCGTCGTGTCGGAGATCGGTGAGCAGTGGTCGCCCCAGACACTTCCGGCCAGCACCGAGGAGATGGTCCCGAGGAGAAGAAGATAGTAGGTGTCTTGACCGACCGCATAGCCGGCGTCGAGCGACATGCCGTGACTGATGGGAATGACGAGCGGCATGAGAATCCCCATTGCCCCCCAGGAGCTTCCGGTGGCGAATGCGGTCGCCGCCGACAGAATAAAGACGACTGCCGGTAGCAGCTGGGGAATCATCTTGCCGCTCAGCAACACCACGAGATAGTCGGCGGTATGAAGCTCAGCGCACACGTCGCCAAGCGACCAGGCCAGGAGCAGGACGATGAGCGCCATCAGCATGGCGCGGAATCCGTGCACCATGGCTTCGGTGGCCTGTCGCATCTTGAGGATGCCTTGGGCGAGAGGCAGCGCCAGCGCGACCGCGACGCCGGAGAGGCTTGCCCACAGTAGAGCGCGATAGCTGTCGGTGTTCTTGAACACCTCGCGTAACCAGTCCCCGAGCTCCGGATGGGCAGCTCGGTCGACGGCAGCACTGCCGGTCGAAACGAGACCGATCACCGTTACGACGATAACGGTGAAAACCGGAAGCAGGGCGTTGACGGCGCGGCGCGGAGCCTTCTTTGGCGGCGCCAGCTTGTGTTCGTCGAAATCCGAGAGCGGAGTGTCGGTATCGCCAACGACCTTGCCCGTATCCGACGCTCGCCGCTCGGCCTTGAGCATCGGGCCGAAATCCCGGCAGCTGAAAGCGATAGTGAAGCCGAAGACCAGCGCCAATAGCGGATAGAAGCGGAACAGAATGGAGCTGACGAAGGCTCCATAGGCGTTGTAGGGCAAGTCGAGCTGAGTGAAGGCGGCGGCGATCAGGCCGATCTCGAAACCGATCCAGGTCGAAATCGGGACGACGCTGGCGATTGGCGCTGCGGTCGAGTCGACGATGTAGGCGAGCTTCTCGCGGCTGATTCGTAGTCGGTCGGTGATTGGACGCATGGTCGAGCCGACGATCAACGTATTGGCGTAGTCATCGAAGAAGATGAGCACGCCGAGGATCCAGGTCGCGAGCTGACCCCGGCGGGCATCTGTCGCCCAGTGAGTCAATCGGTCGACGATCCCCTGGGTGCCACCGCTTCGCGAAATGATTCCGACCATTCCGCCCAGCAGAGTCGAGAAGATCAGAATGCTGGCGCGATCGGGGTCGGCGAGGGCCGGCACGATGAACGTATCGATCGACCGCGCAGCGGCAGTCAGGGGGTTCCAGCTATTGAGCAGCAGGGCGCCGAAGAAGAGGCCAACGAAAAGGGAGAAAAGCACATCCTTGAAGACCAGAGCGAGAGCTATGGCGATGAGCGGTGGCAGCACGCTGAGCCAGCCGGGAAGAGCCCGCAGCGTGAGCTCCACCGTCGCATTCGGCGACCGCACGGCCAGTCGATGAGCACCTGCAACAATACCGATGTCGAGGACGAGCTGATGAGAGCCGGGCTCCAGCTCAACGTTCTCGACCTCGGCTCCGTCGACGTAGATGGCAACTGGCGTTGGGCTCGCGGCGCTCTCAGCCAGCTCGATGTCCAGGCGCAGCGGGGTGCCAGAGAGGGCGGCTCCGGCGACATTCACGCTCAATTCGTCGGCACTCAACGGAGTGACGATGAGAAGCGTCAGAAGAATGCCGGCGAGGCGGCGTCTCATGAGAACGGCATATCCCGCCTGTGCCTAGCTTTCGACGGCCGCTGGCTCTGCGGCTTTGGAGGTCTCGGAGGGGCTCAAGGGTGGCAGGCCGAGCTTCTCTCGCAATTGGTTTTCGACTTCGTCCGCCAGGTCGAGGTTGTCGCGCAGAAACTGCTTGGCGTTTTCTCGACCTTGCCCAAGGCGAACTTCACCGTAGTTGTACCAGGCACCGCTCTTGCCCACCACCTTGTGCTCGACACCGAGGTCGATCAGTTCGCCGACGCGCGAGATACCTTCGCCGAAATCGAGATCGAACTCGGCGAGCCGGAACGGAGCGGCGATCTTGTTCTTGACGATCTTGACCTTGACCCTGTTGCCGACTACTCGGTCGCCGTCTTTCAAGGAGCCGATTCGGCGGATGTCGATGCGAACCGACGAGTAGAACTTCAGTGCGCGTCCGCCGCTGGTCGTTTCCGGGCTGCCGAACATGACACCGATCTTCTCGCGAATCTGATTGATGAAGATCAGGCAGGTCTTAGATTTCGCGACGATGGCTGTCAGCTTTCTCAGTGCCTGCGACATGAGACGTGCTTGTAGGCCGACGTGCGAATCGCCCATCTCGCCTTCGATCTCGGCTCGCGGAACCAGAGCTGCGACCGAGTCGATGACGACGACGTCGACGGAGTTGGAGCGCACCAACATCTCGGCGATCTCCAGAGCTTGCTCGCCGTAGTCGGGTTGCGATACGAGGAGATTATCGATGTCGACACCGAGCTTGCCCGCGTATTCGGGATCGAGAGCGTGCTCGGCGTCAATGAACGCCGCCACGCCACCGCGCTTCTGGGCCTGACCGACCACCGCGAGAGCCAGAGTCGTCTTCCCCGAGGACTCTGGGCCGTAGACTTCGACCACGCGGCCACGGGGGAAGCCGCCGACGCCGATGGCCGCGTCCACCGCGAGAGAACCGGTGGGGATGGTCTCGATGGCCAGGCCCTCCCGCTCGCCGAGGCGCATGATCGCGCCCTTGCCGAATTGGCGCTCGATCTGGGAGAGCGCCGAACCGATGGATTTGAGGCGGTCTGCTTTGGGATCTGCCATGGGATCGCTCCTTCTCTTTCCGCGGTCTCGGGCGCGTGAAACCCGAGGATATACTAGTGGCTCGTCGGCGATTTTGGAATGACCGCGGCCATCCGCTTTGCGCCCTCGACAGCTATCGGGATTGCTTCTCCAGGGCACCACCGACGGTTCAGAAGACGGAATCTCCACCGGCCTTTCTTTCAGTTTTCTCCGGGGCAGGAAGAAGAAATATGAACCCGTCGTCGGTGCTTCTCGATGACTTGCGTGCGATACCCGAACTGCGCCTGACTGCGGACGCCGAACTCGCTCGCCTCAACACGTTCCGAATCGGCGGGGCGGCCGAGCTTCTGGCCGTGGTCGAGAGTGAGAGTGCGCTCCGTGCTCTTTTGACAGAAGTGTCGCGTCGACGAGTGCCGTTCTTTCTTCTTGGCATTGGCTCGAATGTTCTGATTCCGGACGAAGGTCTCGCGGGAGTCGTAGCTCGTCTCGGTGGCAGGCTGAAGCGGATCGACTTCGAGGGCACGACAGCACGGGCCGGCGGTGCCGCTTCTCTCGCGAAGTTGGCGCGCGCCGCGGCCCGCCGCGGCCTGGTTGGGCTGGAGGCGCTAGCGGGTTTTCCTTCGACTGTGGGCGGAGCAGTGTGGATGAATGCCGGCAGCTTCGGCACCGAGATCCGGGATGTCCTGGTCTCGGCGCGTGTCGTCGATCGCACCGGACACGCGACGGTGCTGCGTGTCGACGAGATCGGCGCCGGATATCGAAGCACGCGGCTGCAACAGACTGGGCACATCGTGACCGAAGCCGTGTTTCAACTCGCGCACGGCGATGCCGCTGCCGCATTGGAGAAGATCACTGAGCTGAATCGGAAGCGGTGGCAGAGCTTGCCCTCGGGTGCGCCGAACGTCGGCTCCATCTTCAAGAACCCCGCTCTCGCTCCGGCAGGTAAGCTGGTTGACGAGTGTGGTCTCAAAGGAACAGCCATCGGCGGCGCCAGAATCAGTCCGAAGCATGGGAACGTGATCGTCAATACGGGAGAAGGGCAAGCAGGCGACGTGCTCGAGCTGATGGTCCTGGCTCATAGCGCCGTCGCCGAGAGATTCTCGGTGCTGCTCGAACCGGAAGTCGTCCTCACGGGTCCACTGCGTCGAATATGGCAAGATCGGACGGCGAGCGCTCGCCGGCGTGTGGAAGAGTCGACAGCAGGCGGCGCCGAGGTCGAGTAGTGTGCGGCTTCGCCAGAGGTTTGCGTTGTCCGGGAGCGCTGCAGAATCGGTATGATCGTGAAGAGTCCTGGCGACCACCCCAGAGTGGATCGATTTCTCAATCGAAGGAGGTTTGTCGTGCGGAAGATCCGGTTTCTTTCCTTGTTTATCGGCGCACTGTCGGCACTTGTCGGGCTGTCAGGTTGTGCCCAGGAGAGTCCCGAGGACGAAGTGGCCCGACTGCGCTCTCGCTTCGATGCGCGAGTCAACAGCTTCTATGTCGAAGCCCGCCCGCAAGTGGACGAGATGGTTATGGAAGGTGCGATCGAAGAGACGGGGAGCGAGAGCGCGGGCGAAGCCGCGCCGGCTGCCGAGGGAGAAGAGGTTGCCGTGGAGCTGCAGGAGTCTGTCTTGATCCAGGATGCGCATCTGGATCTCATCGTGCAGCACGACAACGACGACATGCTGGCGGGCGTCACACTCGAGATATTGATGGTGGACGCCAGCCAGCAAGAGAAGGGCCGCTGGCAGGTGTGGGTGGATACGTCGAAGTTGCTCAAGGCCAACCAATTGCAGCTGACGCACGTGCTCGAGGATGTGGCGTACGTCGAGGGAGACGGGTTTGCGGCCGAAGTTCGGAGCCCGATTCCGCCGACGGAGCGAGGTAACTATCGCGAGTTCGCCTCACTCGGTGAATAAGCAAAGGATCGCGTAGGGCGTCCTTGCCGCGCGATCGCGGCGCAGCACGACAACGGAGATACAGGAGTTCGATGACAGTGCAGGCAGTCGGCGCCGCGGCAGGTGTCCCCGATGATGGCGCGGTGGCGCGACTCGAGTCCCACGTGGCTCGGGTCGTCAAGGGTAAGCCGGAGGTGATCAGGCAAGCGGTGGTGTGTCTCCTGGCTCGCGGCCACATGCTCATCGAGGATGTCCCGGGTGTCGGGAAGACGACTTTGGCACAGGCCCTGGCACGCTCTCTCGGTCTCGACTTTCAGCGCATTCAGTTCACCAGCGATCTCCTGCCGTCGGACATTCTGGGCGTCTCCGTCTACCGCCAGGACAGCCACGATTTCGAGTTCGTGCGCGGACCCGTTTTCGCCAATGTCGTGCTCGCCGATGAGATCAACCGAACGAGTCCAAAGACCCAGTCGGCGCTGCTCGAAGCGATGAGCGAGAGGCGCGTTTCCGTCGATCGGATTCGCCACGAACTGCCAGAGCCTTTCGTCGTGATGGCGACGCAGAATCCTCTCGAGTACGTCGGCACGTTCCCGCTGCCGGAATCCCAGCTCGATCGATTCATGATGTCGCTCTTCCTCGGCTATCCGCCTGAGGAGGAAGAGCGGAAGTTGCT
>JAOTUP010000163.1 GCA_029863825.1 Acidobacteriota bacterium
GTCAACGGCGCGTCCGATGCCGCCAAGGCGGTTCGCCAGCGCTACAAGGACGGAGCCGACTTGATCAAGATCACCGCCACCGGCGGCGTCTTGAGTGTCGCCAAGAGTGGACTCAATCCACAGTTTTCAGATGACGAGCTCGCGGCGGTCATCCGCACCGCAGCCGACTACGGATTTCACGTTGCCGCTCACGCCCATGGCAGCGAAGGCATGAAGCGCGCCATTCGCGCCGGCGTTCATTCGATCGAACACGGGACCTATCTCGACGACGAGGCGATGGCGCTGATGAAAGAGCGTGGAACGTACTATGTTCCGACCATCATGGCCGGCAAATGGGTGGCGGAGAAATCACAGATCGACGGCTACTTTCCGGAGCTGGTGCGACCGAAAGCGGCCGCCATCGGTCCCCAGATTCGAGACACATTCGCCAAGGCCTACCAGTCAGGGGTCACTATCGCCTTCGGTACCGACTCCGGCGTCTCGGCTCATGGCGACAACGCGCAGGAGTTCGCGCTGATGGTCGCCGGCGGCATGCCGCCGATGGATGCGATCCGATCAGCGACCATGACTGCCGCCGAGCTGCTGGGCATCGAGGATCGCCTGGGCTCCATCGAGCCGGGCAAGCTCGCCGACCTGGTCGCCGTACTCGGCGATCCGCTGGCCGATATCAGTATTCTGGAGAGCGTCTCGTTCGTCATGAAGGAAGGTGTCGTGTTTACACGACACTAGGTGACAGTGCCCAACGCGGCTGGGCACCTCGCTCATCCCCAGGAGCCGCTCATCGGACGAGCCCGGACCGGCATTCTCGGGCTAACATTGGACGACCGGGGAAACCAGCTCGCCGCGAGACGCAGAAGGGAGAATGGCAGTGACTCAATTCAACGTCCTCGGCATGGTCCTGGCGGGTGGCGAAGGCCGCAGACTCCTGCCGCTGACTCAGGAGCGGACAAAACCGGCGGTGCCATTCGGTGGCCAGTACCGCCTCATCGACTTCGTGCTGTCGAACCTGGTCAATGCCGGACTGCGCAAGGTCGTCGTCCTGACCCAGTACCGAAGCCACAGTCTCGACCGGCACCTGGCCCAGACCTGGCGCCTGTCGCCGCTCCTCGGAAACTATGTGGTCACGGTACCGGCGCAGATGCGCACCGGCAGGCACTGGTTCGCCGGCTCCGCGGATGCGATCTATCAGAACCTCAACATCCTCGGAGACGAGAGGCCCGACATCGTTGCGGTGTTCGGTGCCGATCACATCTACCGCATGGATATCGAGCAGATGCTGAGGCATCACATCGACACCGGGGCGGGCGTGACCATCGCCGGAATTCCCGTGCCGATCGAAGAAGCCGGCGCCTTCGGCATCATCGATGCCGATGCGGACGGTCGCATTCTCTCCTTTCTCGAAAAGCCCAGCGCCCCACCGGCGATGCCGGGCGACCCGGCACGAGCATATGCCTCGATGGGCAACTACATGTTCGATGCCGACGTTCTTCGCCAGGCAGTGACGCAAGACGCCGAGAACGAAGACTCGGCCCACGACATGGGCGGCAACATCATCCCGATGCTGGTGGCAGCGGGCGAGGCAAGAGTGTACGACTTCGGTCGTAACGAGGTTCCGGGCCAGAACGAACGCGAACGGGGATACTGGCGAGACGTCGGCTCGCTCGATGCCTATCATCAAGCCAGCATGGATCTCACGTCGGCTGACCCGACGTTCGACCTCTACAACCCGCGCTGGCCGCTTCTCACCTGGCACTTTCCATACCCGCCCGCCAAATTCGTCCATGAAGAGGGTGCCCGAAGCGGCCGCGCTCTCAATTCGATCGTCGCCGGCGGGGTGATTGTGTCGGGCGGCACCGTCCGTCGCTCGGTCCTGTCGACGCAAGTACGCATCAACTCGTTCTCGACCGTCGAGGACAGCGTGATTCTCGACAACGTCGACATCGGCCGCGGAGCCGTCGTTCGGCGAGCGATCATCGACAAGAACGTGAAGGTCCCGGCCGGGGCGCAGATCGGCGTCGATGTGGATCGCGATCGAGAGCGTTTCACGGTCTCCGAAGGCGGCATCGTAGCCGTCGCCAAGGGAACCGTCATCGAGTCGCCCTGAGCCTGCGACAGCGCCGAGCGCGGAGCCTCCGACCTGTGTCGCACACGTGGACATCATCTTGCGTGCAGTTTTCGTTACCGCTGGAACGACTCGTCATTTCATTCGCCAGCTCGGGACTCGCTCGCAGATGCACCGCAAGCTCCCTCGCATCGTGTGCGGACGATACGGCAGGACGAAAGGAGCCGGCGACAGCCGCCGGACCACTGGAACCGCAACGCACGCAGGTTAGAGTGTCTGCTTTGTTTCCACCAGGAACTGGACACCGTCGATCGAGTCGTCGCCATCCAGAGGGAACGCGATGTCGAAGTGCAGGACGCTCTTGCCGCTCGAACGGCTCGAGCTCAGCCGCAATCCGACACCGATGTCTTTGAGCACGCCCAGGTCGTCACCGATCCCGTTGTCAGCGAACCACGCGCGACCCGCGTCGAAGAACACTGCAGCGCCGACGTTGGCGAGCTTGAAGAGCTCCAGATCGCTGAAGAACCTCTGTTCGAAGGTCACCAGGAATCGCCGATCGCCATTTTGATAGCGCAACGGGTAACCCCTTAGCCCACTGTCACCGCCGAGAAGGAGCTGCTTCTCGGGATCGAGGTCTTCGACGAACGCGGCCTCGAGCTTAGCGAAGAGGGCGTGCTTGCCGAAGTTGCGCCAGAAGAGACGCGCCGATCCACCGACCACCACGGTCTCGAAGTCACCACTCCCCCACCGGGCGCCGCCATTGGTCGACGCAAATACCAGCGTCGACTCGCTCGGGCGAAACCCGGTTCCGGCCGTGAATCCCATCACCGCGAGATCGTCGTCACCGCCGAAGTTCGGCGACGACCAGCCCAGGCGAGCCTGGAATCTGCTGCCCAGGTTGATGTCTTCGGTGCGGGCGATGCGATTCAGATCGCGCGCCTCGACAAAGCGATCCTGGATGAGCTCGAAGTCCACCCATGGGTAGGAGAGCGTGCGGTCCGGAGGCAACAGAACGTCCTCGGCACGGCCGGGAGACTGGGAGAACGTGTCGCCGATATAGGTGTATCCAAGCTTCCAGCGCGATGCGGATCCCTCCCGCAGCCCCTGTGAAAACCCCCAATACGCCTCGAAAACCTCGATTTCGTGACGAAAGTCACTGGTGAGCTGGCCAAGATTGAAGATAGGGTCGACGCGATCCTCGAGCAGAACGCTCATGCCAAAGGTGCGGCGCGCGTCGAGCGCATAGAACGGTCGCCTCAGGTGAAGCAGCTGGCGGTCGCCGTCGCTGTTGTCAGCCAACTTGATTTCGATTTCTCCGCGCGTCCCGAACAGGTTCGTGTCCAGGTAGCTGATTTCCGATGACGTTCGGTCGATATCCGTCGTGTGGCTAGCGCCGATCTTGCGGCCAAGCCCCAGGAAGTTGTCGTCTTCGAGCTTGAAATCGACTTCGTTCTCGCCTCCTGCGCGCGAGAAGCCGACACCACCCTGCAGGGTCCAGACGTCTCGCGTCGCCACCTCGATATCGACAACACCGTCCTCGCACCTCACCGGTCGAATCTCCGCGTCGTAGAGGTAACGCCTTGTCCGCAACTGGCGTTCCGACTCCTCCAGCAAGCGAGCCGAGTAGCTATCGCCAGGAGCGAAAAGAAGTTGCTCACGAATTACCCAGTCGCGGGTCCTCGGATGCAGCCGGTTCACCAGTCGAAAGATCCTTCGGTTCTCACTCGGATCGCTCTCATCGAAAATATCGGCGACCTTGATCGTGACCTCGCCGATACGGGCTTCTACTTTCTCGAGCGACGCCATATCCAAGCGCATACTCGTCTCGACGTCGGCATCCGGCGGCGCCGGGTGCTCGGCGTCCACACTCGCGTTGGCAGACGGCGCGCTGGCCCGCGACTCATTCAGGGAAGCCTCGGCGGTGGGAAACTCCGCAGTGGCCTCGGACGAGGAGGGCCGACGAAAGACTCTGAGCATGCTGGGTGGCGGATACGGTGGCCGTCGCGGTCGATCCCGATTCATTGGCAGGGTCTCCCACCGCAGAAAGTACTCGCCCTGCCGGTCGAACACCGGATCTCGCACCTCCATGCCGGCAAAGTCCGACTCCACCTGGTTGATCTGCCGCAGGACGTCGGGTTCCTCCAGCATGGCAACGGGTCGCAGCGTCTCTTCATCCAGAATCCAAACACCGCGACCGACCGCTACATGATCGAAGCTCTGCGTCAGGCGTCCCTGGGCGTCGAGGCCGATCGGGTTGACCGCAATGTCCCATGCAAGAGCACCCGTGCGCTCGAGATCCCGGCGATATCGCCAATCGCTGGTTTGGTAGGTACGCCACTCGTCGCCCTCGTAGCGCGCGTTGAACCACTGGCTGAAACCGTCCGGCCCGAACTTGCAGTAGCTCACGATCGGACGCCCGGTACGATCCCAGTCAACGCCGAAAGCTATGGCCACCAGGCCACCCCCCGATTGCACCCGATCGACGACGACGCCGCTCGTGCGCGGTGTCAACGGCAGCGTCAGCGGCTCACCGCTCACCGTCTCCCAATGAACGAGGTCCCGACTTCGAGCGTACGACAGGTCGTGATTGGTGCTGCCGAGCGGCGTGTCTCGCCACATCCAGACGAGATGGAAGTACCCGTCTGGCCCCACCACGGGTCCGCTGAGATAAGCGCTCATCTCGCCTCGACCGTCGAAGAGCTCTCGGTTCAACGCTCTCGACCACGTCTTCGACCCGGCGTCATACCGGTTGAGGACGCGTAACCCCGCGCCGCTCCTCCCGTGGCGGTACTGAAAATACAGACACCCGTCGCCGCCCCTGAGAAACTGCGGATAGGTCACTTTTCTCTCCAGGCTGCCCACCATCTTCGACCTCTCGAGAGTCGAAATGTCGTGCGGAGCGAGCGAGCGGAAATACAGCAGCCGATCCCCGTGCATGTTGCCGCTGACGTGCACGTACCCTTCGCAATCGAGCTCGAGCGCGATCCCATTGTGGCTGTCCCATTCGACTCTCGCAGGCAACGTTGTAAACACCCACTCCGCCGAATCGAGAAGGCGCTGACCAACGGTCATTCGACGCTCGGAATCGTAGAACGCCACGTACTGGTACTCGCCGGAGGTTGCAATCGCAAAACCGACCGGGTGACCGGCCCAGACCGGCGCCACGTCGATGCCTTGCAGCTTCTCTCCGGTATCGCCTCCGAACCCGTGCCACGGGCTACCAAACGCCAAGAGCGCGATCGTCAGGATCGTCCTTGGAAGCCGCATGCTCGGCGTCATCCTCCACACCGAGGGCGTCTCCCGAGTATTCGTTTCACCACCTGCCCTCGACCTCGTACACACGAACGACCGGCACTTCCAGCGAATCCGACATCGCCGGCAATCCGGCGAATGGACTGCGACGAACGGCCGAAGAGCGAAAAACCTCTGTGATTCCCTCCAGCGCGGCATAGCTCGTGCCGAAGAGCTCGATCTCGCCCGTACCGATCCAGCCGAG